>JBALUX010000041.1:0-19393 GCA_036963725.1 Parasphingorhabdus sp.
CGTGGCCGGTTTCCGAAGATTTGGCGATCGACCGCACCGGACGATATTGCGTGCCGGTATAATATTCAGTGATCCAGATGATCAGGCCGGTAACAGCCAGACCAACCATCATCGACCAGAACAGGGCCATACCGGTAAATCCGCCAGAACCATCAAGCTCGGTTCCGATTGCCGTATCCATGTCACCCAGCGTACGCATGGTGACATAATAGATGGCCGGGATCGAAAGCACCGCAGTGGTCAGGAAGCCCTTGTACAGAGCGCCCATGATGTTCGTGCCGCTACCCAGCCGCACCATATATGTGCCGATGATCGAGGTCAGGATGCAGACACCACCGACGATCAGCGGCAGAGACATCAGGTCATAGAGCATTGCGCTGCCAACCAGATCACCAAAGAGAAGCGCCAGAAGCACCATCGTGGCACCCACGGTCACAACATAGGTTTCGAACAAGTCAGCCGCCATGCCAGCGCAATCGCCGACATTGTCACCAACATTATCAGCGATGGTTGCAGGGTTGCGTGGATCATCCTCGGGGATGCCCGCTTCGACCTTGCCGACCAGATCGGCGCCGACGTCCGCAGCCTTGGTAAAAATACCGCCGCCCAAACGCGCGAAAATCGAAATCAGCGAAGCGCCAAATGCCAGAGCAACCAGCGCGTCAATAACCGTACGGTCATTGGCAGCCATGCCCATCTGGGTGGTTAGCACGTAGAAGAAGATGGAGATTGCGAGCAGTGCAAGTCCAGCCACCAGCATACCCGTCACCGCACCGGCGCGGAACGCGACCGTGAGACCGGTTTGCAGGCTTTCGCTGGCACCCTGCGCCGTGCGGACATTGGCGCGAACCGAAATGTTCATGCCGATATAGCCCGCGACGCCGGAAAGGATCGCGCCGAGCAGGAAACCCACTGTCGAGATTGCGCCGAGGAAGATGAAGACCAGAACCGCGACGACGATGCCGACGAGACCGATCGCGCGATATTGGCGGTTCAGATAAGCTTGTGCGCCTTCCTGAATGGCGCCGGCAATGGATTGCATTTTCTCGTTACCAGCCGGCGCATTGAGCACCTGGCGGCTGGTTATAAAACCATATAATATGGCTATGAAACCACATAAAATTGAAATGGTGACTACAGTCATTGCTGAGCATCCCCCCCTATTTTTTTTACGAGCACCCCATTGATCAGGGCGCTTTCACCTTAGGTATAGTGCGGGAATCGCAGAGGGCGCAAGCCCTGATTTGACGGCCAGACTGGATGGCTTTTGAAGCTATTCAAATTGATAGAATCCGGCCGGATCAGGCGTGCACAAATCCAAGATGCTCGGGCAGTTCCAGTCGCTCACCATGGCTGTGCAACGCGACACCCGATCCCGGGCGGCAAATACCGACGCAGGTCAGCGGAACGGAGAGGACGGTTTCGGGACTGGCGGTGAGCAGCAGTTGATAATCGTCACCACCGGTTGCTGCCTTCATCCGGGCATCGCAGTCGTCACCAACCAAAGTCTGGAATTGTTTGGAAAGCGGCAGTTCCGCCAGATCGATTTCAATCTTTATGCCGCTGGCCGCAGCGATCCGCGACGCGTCGAGCAGAAGACCGTCGGAAACATCCATCATGCTGCTGACCAGATTGGACAATATCCGGCCCTCTTCCAGCTTGGGCATCGGGCGCGTGTGTGCCTTTAGCAGCGATGCGGTGGTGTCGATATCCGTTGAACGCAGCTTTCCCGACGCGATTTGCAGCCCCGCCCAAGCGTCGCCGATATTCCCGGTGACATAAACGGCATGGCCCGGCTTGGCATTGCTGCGCGAGGGCACGATATGCCCCTTGGCTTCGCCTATCGCGGTCAGGCCGAATGTTCGCGGTGCATCGTCGCCCATCGCCACCGTATCACCGCCGAGCAACGGCACGGAGAAGCGATCAATCGCCTGCTTCAGACCTTCGACAAAGGCGGCATCCCACTGGTCACCCGAGGTTCGGCCATAGCCGAGCAACAGGCCAAGCGGCTTTGCTCCCTTGGCTGCGAGATCAGAAAGATTCACCGCAACCAGTTTCCACGCCACATCGGCGGGATCGGCATCGGCAAGAAAATGCACGCCTTCGACCATCATGTCATGGGTCATCACGAGCTTGTGCCGCCCGAACGGCATCATCGCGACATCATCGACAAGTCCGCGGGCTGCCGGATGGGTGGTAATGGCCTTCAATCGGTCAATAAATTGTAATTCGTTCAAGAGAGAGCATGCTCCAGTGCCATTCTGATGGAAGCGTTGGCGCGCTTGCTGACCGCTGCCTGAGGGGCAAATCCGTTGAATCCGTGCGGCGCTCCGGGGTAGATAGCAAGCTCAACCGGAACACCCGATGAACGAAGGCGATTTGCATAGGCAATATCTTCATCGAGAAACAGATCGAGATCGCCGCACATGATATAGGCGGGCGGCAAGCCGGCGAGATCAGTTGCCCGCGCCGCTGCTGCATAGGGGCTGGCACCATTTTCTTCGGCATAGACCGACCAGGCATGGAGCGAGGTTTCGCGGGTCCATGTCGATGGCGGAATGTCCATATGGCCGGACGGCGTATCGTGCCGATCATCGAGCATCGGGTAGATCAGCAACTGGAATGCGATTTCCGGGCCATCCCGGTCGCGGTTCATCAGCGCTGCGCTCGCCGCCAGACCGCCACCGGCACTCGGGCCGGCAAGAATGATCTTGCGAGGATTGCGGTTTGCCGCCACCCGATCGATCACCGCGCAAACATCCCGGGCCGCAGCCGGCGCGCGATGTTCCGGCGCCATCCGGTAATCGACCGAGACAACCGGTGCGAGTGAAGAATAGCCCTGGGCCGAGAGATCATCGGCGCTGCCCATCATATAGCCGCCGCCGTGCAACCAGATGATCGTGCAATCAGGATGGAGAACATCCCGGGCGCGATATTCGATCACCGCGACATCTGGATCGCCGTCCAGTCCCGGCATATGATATTCGTCTTTCTGGCCGTCATATTCCGGCAGATCGACAGCCATTTGCGCGAACAGCGCATCCAGCGCGCCACGGGCAGCGGCAACGTCGCTCCTCAATATCTCGAAAACATAGGGCCCGTCCACCTCGATCATGTCTCGAAAGGCGGGATCCAGGCGATCTAGAAAGTCGGACAATATTCTTCCCCCGTGGCAGTCGGGGGGAGTTGTTCAGCCCCGAACCTGCTTCGCGATGCTATCCAGAAGCCCGTTCACAAAACCGGCGTCCTTCTTGTTGAAGAAGGCATGGGCTACGTCCAGATATTCGTCAATTACCGTTGCGATCGGTACGTCTTCCTGTGCGACCAGTTCAAATGTCCCGCAGCGCAGGATCTGGACCATCGTCTTGTCGAGACGCCCCAATGTCCAGCCGGAGGCCAGTTTCGAGGCCACCAGTTCGTCGATTTCCGGCTGGCGCGATGTTACGCCGATGACCAGATCGTCAAAAAAGTCGCGCTCGGCCGGATGATATTGGTCATCCTCGATTTCCTTGCCCAGCCGGTGGTCATGAAATTCCTTGAGCAATTTCGGCACCGGCGTCTTTTCCATCTGGTGCTGGAACAGCGCCTGCACGGCTGCAAGACGAGCGGCGGATCGGGATGTGGATTTTGCGGTCATGCTCTTTTCATCCGTGGCATGCCGAGAAAGTCACCCTTGCCAATCTTGAAACCGCGCTGGCGCAGCACATCATAGGCGGTTGTGGCATGGAAATAGAAATTCGGCTGGGCAAAACTCAGCAGGAAATTTTCGGCGGTGAAAGGCATCACCGTTTCGTTGAAGCGGAATTCCATATGCTGGCCGATAAAGCCTTCCATCTCGGCTTCGCTGACCGCTTCCAGTCCGGCCTTTGCTTCGTCGAGCTTCTCGTACAGGCCCCCCCAGTCTTCGGGTGGCGGGGCGAGGCTCGGTGTGAACACGCCTTCCCGTACCGCTTCGATGGCGCCCAGCGAATGTTCGCGGCAGCATTTCACCTGATAGGAAAAGGGCAGCATATCCTCGATCAGCCGCGCGCCGATAATATCTCCCGGCGCGGTGCCGGCTTCCTCGCAATGGGCCTTGGCCTTGTCGACGAGTTTGCGGACCGCAGCGATGATCTGCAGCTGGGTCGGGATGATGGCATCATATAGGGAAATCGTCATGGACTTTTCTTTCTCTTGATTTTCAGCGCCGGTCGAGCCGCTTCTGTACGCTGGCGGCATGGGCGGGCAAGCCCTCTGCTTCTGCCAGAGCGACCGCGGCCGGGCCAATATTGCGCAAAGCCTGTTCGTCGCAGTGGATGAAGCTGGTGCGTTTCATGAAATCGGTCACCGACAGACCGGACGAGAAACGCGCCCGGCGGCCTGTTGGCAAGACGTGATTGGGGCCGGCGACATAATCACCGACGGCTTCGGGTGTGTGACGGCCCAGAAACACCGAACCGGCATGGCGGATCTTGCGGAACATGGCGTCCGGTTCATCGATCGCCAGCTCCAGATGTTCGGCAGCCAGACGGTCGACCAGAGGCACTGCCTGATCCAGACGATCGAGGACAATGATAGCACCATTGTCATTCCAGCTGGTGGTCGCGGTTGCGGACGTCGCGAGGACGCCTAATTGTTCAGCAATTTTCTCAGAAACTTGATCGGCAAACTTCTCATCATCTGTAAACAATATCGACTGGCTGGTCGGATCATGTTCCGCCTGGCTGAGCAAGTCGGCAGCGATCCAGTCGGGATCATTCTTGCCATCGGCCACGACCACGATTTCCGAAGGGCCGGCGACCATGTCAATGCCGACAACGCCGAACACCTGTCGCTTGGCTTCGGCGACCCAGGCATTGCCGGGTCCGGTGATGACATCGACAGATTTGATCTTTTCCGTACCATAAGCGAGCGCTGCCACCGCCTGAGCGCCACCAATGCGCCAGATTTCGTCGACTCCGGCCAGTTCTGCCGCTGCCAGCACCAGCGGATTGATATAGCCGCCGGGCGCAGGGGTCACCATGATAATATGCTCGACACCGGCAACCTTGGCCGGAATCGCGTTCATCAGCACCGAGGACGGATAGGCCGCGCGGCCTCCCGGAATATAGATCCCCGCGCGCTCGACAGCACCCCAGCGCGCGCCGATGCGCACACCGGCGTCGTCCATATAATCCCTGTTATCAGGGAGTTGTCCGTCATGGTAATCACGAATTCTCAAGGCCGCCAGCTCTAGCGCCACGCGCAAAGATGCTTCCAAACCTTCCAATGCCGCCTCGGACTCTGCCTTATCCACGCGCCATCCGGTCTGCTCCAGATCATGCTGGTCAAACTTGCTGGTCAGCCGCGCAACAGCGTCATCGCCGTGATCCCGGACATCCTGAATGATCGCCCGGACATCGGCCGAAACATCGGCATCCGCTTCACGCCGGGCATTGACGAGCGCGTCAAAGGCTGCATCGAAGCCAGTATCCGAAATCGAAAGTCTAAGAGCCATCTTAGCCCCTCCTTTTCAAAGGAGGGGTTGGGGTGGTTCCGTGCCGCTTGTCGCTGACGCGAGCGATGCTAACGCATCGCCACCACCCCTTAATCCCCTCCTCTGAAGAGGAGGGGTGAAATATGTTGACCGGCCCCATCAGACCTGCTCCGCCAGCTCGCGAAATTTCTGCACCAGCGGCGTCAATTCAGCGCTGCGCATCTTGAACGCCGCGCGGTTAACCACCAGCCGGCCGGAAATATCCAGTATCCGGTCGGTTTCGACCAGATTATTGGCTTTCAATGTGCTGCCGGATTCAACCAGATCAACGATATGCCGCGACAGGCCCAGCGAAGGCGCCAGTTCCATCGCGCCATTGAGCTTCACGCACTCGGCCTGAATGCCCTTGCTCTCGAAATAGCGGCTGGTGAGATTAGGATATTTGGTCGCCACCCGGAGATGGGAGATATTGCCGACTTCCTCTGCATCATCTTTCGGCTGGGCCAGCGACAGGCGGCAGCGGCCGATGCCGAGGTCTACCGGTGCGTAAAGCTCGCTATAGCCGAATTCCTCGATCACGTCGGAGCCGACGATGCCGATCTGCGCCGCGCCGTGGGCGACAAAGGTCGCGACGTCGAACGCGCGCACCCTGATGATCGACATATGCGGCAGATTCGTCGCGAATTGCAGACTGCGGTTGGACTTGTCAAAAAAGGCGTCTTCTGGCACAATTCCCGCCTGCTCCAGGAGCGGCAAGGCATCGTCGAGAATCCTCCCTTTCGGAATTGCAAAGATTAGTGGTTTGGCCATGATGGCCGCGGCTTTACGGCTTCGCAGATGAAAGGGCAACGAGTTATGGACATTTTGGACGTTGAAGATATCGCACAGGGAATGCGCGGTCAGGCGGAACATTGTCTGCGCAACGATGCACCGGTAACAGCCTCGATCATCATCGCCCAATTGCCGCTGATGGACGGCCCGACAGCCTGCGGGCAAAAGATCGCGCATTGGCCGGGAAAACCGCTGGAAGACGCGATGCCGCTGCGGCTCACCGGCGGGCTGCATCATCTCTATCTCAGCGGCAAGGAACCGCGTCTGGCCGAGATTTATGAAGGTAGGATCACCGATCAGGAAGCCATTGACCATCTGGTCGGACAGGTCGTCGCCGACCATGACGCCGACTTGTTGCCCTGGTTCGACAATCCGCCACAGACCAATGAATCCGGCCGCTCGGCCAGTTTCATGGCTGGCTTGCTCTGGCTATCCGGCCGTGTCGGCCCGCGATTCGAACTGCTCGAACTCGGCGCCAGCGCCGGGGTGAATACGATGATGGACCGCTATCATTACGATCTGAACGGCGTTCAGGCGGGGCCGGAGGATTCGCCGATGCGGATCAAGCCCGAGTGGCGGGGGCCGCCTCCCCCGCAGACCCCGGTCGGGATTGTCAGCGTCCGCGGCTGCGACCAGAATCCGATCGATCTCACCGACGATGAAACCGCCGCTCGGCTCAAAGGCTATATCTGGCCGGAAATGCCCGCCCGCTTCGAACGGATGGAAGCCTCGATCGCCTTGGCCAAGCAGGATCCACCCGATGTCGCGAAAGCCGATGCCGCCGACTGGACCGAACAGCAGCTGACCCAGCGGCAGAAAAGCGGTGTGACCCGGGTGCTGATGCATTCGATTGTCTGGCAATATCTGCCGCAGGAGACAAAAGACCGGATCACCGCGGCGATGGAGTCGGCAGGCAAAGCCGCGACTGTGGATAAGCCCCTCGCCTGGATGTCGCTGGAAACCAACCGCAAGACCTTCAGCCACGAACTGATCATCCGCTACTGGCCGGGCGGCGAGGAGCCGATGCTGCTGGGCCGCGCCCATGCCCATGGTGCCTGGGTCGAGTGGTTTGAGGAATAACGGGAAAGCGTAAATTGCCCTCTCCCATAGGGAGAGGCAACAAGCCTTGGCAATTCATTGCCTTAGGCGCAGTCGGTGAGGGGCTTTGCTCGCCCGGCAAAGCGAAACCCCTCACCGAGTTCCGCTAGCCCGCAAGCGGGCAAGCTACACTTGCCTCTCCCTATGGGAGAGGGCTTATCAATCCGTAACCGTATTCGGCTTACCCTTAGGCAGCGGAATAAATTCGTCCGGATCACCCGGAACGATCGGAAAGCGCCCCTGCTGCCAGTCGGCCTTCGCCTGCTCAATCCGCTCCTTGCTCGACGAGACAAAATTCCACCAGACATGCCGTTCCGTAGCAAAAGCCTCTCCACCGAGCAGCATCGCACGCCCGCCCGACAGGGAGGAGAGCGAGACCTTCGCCCCCGGTGCAATCACATAGAGCATATATTTCTCCAGCGGCACGCCATCCAGCGCGCCATCACCATCAACCAGCATCACCGCCCGTTCGTCGGCCTCCGCATCAATCGGGATCGCGCCTCCGGCGTAGAGCAGAATATCGGCATAATTCGTCTCGGCGTGACAGGTCGTCGGCGCCGTCTGCCCCCAGAGGCTCCCCATGATGAGCCGGGCCTTGGCGCCACCATCCTCGATCAGCGGCAAATCACTCGCGCCAACATTCTCGAACGCCGGATCCATCTCTTCCTTGCCATCGGGGAGTGCCAGCCAGGTCTGCATCCCGAACATCGGTTTTGTTTCGCTCTGCGTTTCCATCGGCGAGCGCTCGGAATGAACAATCCCCCTGCCCGCGGTCATCAGATTGACTTCACCCGGCCGGATTGTCTGATGGGTGCCCAGACTGTCGCGATGATCGATCGCGCCTTCGAACAAATAGGTCACCGTCGCCAGATTGATATGCGGATGCGGCCGCACGCCCATGCCCGGCCCTTCCGGCAATACCGCCGGACCGAATTCATCGACAAAGATGAACGGCCCCACCATCCGGCGATGCCGCGATGGCAGCACCCGACGGACCTGAAACTCGCCAAGATCATGGGTGGTTGGCATGATTGTCTGTGCAATGATGGTCATAGCTGCTCCAGATCGTCGACGGTTCTCTCTGTTATCACATTGCCGGCGTTGAGAATAGATTTTGGTTCGAGCAGCAGCACATGACATTCTCCGCCCAGAGCTTCCGGACAATGTTCGATGCCCTTGGGAATGATGAGAAACTCCCCTTCCCCGACATCAATATCGCCGTCGCGCAGACCCATGCGCATCGTACCCTTGATGACAAGAAACAACTCGTCTTCCTGGTCATGATGATGCCAGTCAAACTTGCCCTCGAATTTGGCCAGCTTCACCTGCGCGTCGTTGATATCGCCCGCGATTTTCGGGGACCAGTGGTCGGAGAAGCTGGCAAAGGCTTCGGTCAGATTGACTTTGCGGATCATGTTCGACCTCTCCCCTATCACTGCAACGCTCTTACCTTCTCCCGTGCGGGAGAAGGGCATATTCACTCCCCCGGCGCCCTCGCCTTGATCACCATCGCGTGGACCTTGTCGCGCATCATGTCGCCCAGCGCCTTGTTCACCATGCGCTGGCGGTTGAGCCGGGACTGGCCGGCAAAGGCCGCGCATTCGATATCGACGGAAAAATGCGATTCGCCGCTGCCATCGTCGCCGGCATGGCCGTGATGGCTGGCGCTGTCGTTGGTCACGACGAGCGATATTGGCGAGAGTTCGGCGGTGAGCCGCTTTTCAATCTCGCTGTGGACTGGACCTTTGGGCATCGAATCTCCATATTGCTTTTTCACTCACCATATTAGCCGTTTGCACCGCCCTTGTCGAAGCGCGTTTGCGGCTTTCAGACCGTCCCGCTAATCGCGCGGGACCAACGGAGCAATATTGACCGTTTCCCCCAAGAGAAAAGCCAACCGCTTTCACGGACGCGTGGAAACCGAAGGCCAGCCCTGCGCGATTGACGGCTGCGAGGAAAGCGGCGAATTTCGCGCGCCTCCCATCTACGGCCGTGGCCGCAGCTACGATGGGCCCGGCGAATATCGCTGGCTCTGCCTCGACCATGTCCGCGAGTTCAACCAGGGCTATGACTATTTCGCCGGCATGGACGCCGAAGAAATATTCGACGCACAGCATCCGGTCAGAGGATGGGATTCGTCCCGCCGAATCTATGATGGCGGAGCCGGCGCGCAACCGGCCTGGAGCGATTTTACCGATCCGCTGGATGCAATCGGCGCGCGATTTGCCGGTGGTATCAACCGACGCCAGACGTCCGGCCCGCCTATCTCTGGCGCCGACCAGAAAGCACTCAAGACGCTAGGGCTTGGCGACAGTGACGCCAAATCCATTGTCCGCAGCGATATCCGCCGCGCCTATTCATCGCTGGTTCGCAAATATCATCCCGACCGCAATGGCGGCGACCGCAGCCACGAGAAACAGTTGGCAAAAGTGATCGAGGCCTATACGCAGCTTAAGGAATCACCAGATTTTAGATAGTGGCTCGTCCCTTTTGCATTTCCTAGGGCGGCAGAGATTTTTCGAAGGACTATGATGACCGAGATACCCGATATCAACCCCGACGCCAGCGACGAAACCATAATGGATGCGCCCGACATCACCGTCGATGCCCGCGAAGTCTTCGGTGTGGATGTGGATATGCAAATCCCTGCGTTCAGCGTGAAGGACGAGCGGGTTCCCGATCTCGATCCGTCCTATGTTTTCGATCCGGAAACCACGATCGCGATTCTCGCGGGTTTCGCCTTCAATCGCCGGGTAATGGTGCAAGGCTATCACGGCACCGGAAAATCGACTCATATCGAGCAGATTGCCGCGCGCCTCAACTGGCCCTGTATCCGGATCAACCTCGACGCGCATATCAGCCGGATCGATCTGGTCGGACGTGACGCGATTGTCCTGAAGGACGGCCAGCAGGTTACCGAATTCCGCGAAGGCTTGCTGCCATGGGCGCTGCAAACGCCAACCGCACTGGTGTTCGACGAATATGACGCCGGTCGCCCCGATGTAATGTTCGTGATCCAGCGGATCCTGGAAGCGGAAGGCAAGCTGACTCTGCTCGACCAGAACCGGGTGAACCGCCCCAACCCCTATTTCCGCCTGTTCGCCACCGCCAACACGGTCGGCCTCGGCGACACCAGCGGGCTTTATCATGGCACGCAGCAGATCAACCAGGGCCAGATGGATCGCTGGAACATCGTTGTAACGCTGAACTATCTGCCTGCCGAGACCGAATCCAAGGTGATCCTGTCGAAAGTGCCCGATGCCGGGGACAAAACCGTCGCAAATATGATCAAGGTCGCCGACCTGACCCGTCAGGGTTTCATCAACGGTGACATTTCCACGGTGATGAGCCCGCGGACCGTGATCAGTTGGGCGCAAAATGCCGCGATCTTCAAGAATATCGGCTTCGCCTTCCGCCTCTCCTTCCTCAACAAATGCGACGAGGCGGAGCGGATGCTGGTGGCCGAATATTATCAGCGGGTATTTGGTGAGGATCTGCCGGAAAGCGTGATGGGCGGCTAGGCTTACGGTCAGGCATGCTTGATTGCGTCCTAACTATATATGCCGAGAACTAACTCTCCCGGTGCTGCCAAGCTACCGGCTATTTGATGCCGATTGCGTTCATTCCGTGCTTTCGTTATAACGCCTGTATGAACAAGATGACCCCACTTCCCACTGGCCATGCGCTCAAACTGGTCAAAATCGGCAACTCTACTGGTGTAATCCTGCCAAAGGACTTGCTCGCAAAGCTGCGCGTTTCTCAGGGTGATACCGTCTTTTTGAGCGAGTCACCTGACGGCGTCAGGCTGACCGCGATCAACCCTGATTTCCAGAAGAAAATGGCTGTCGCCGAAAGTGTGATGCGCGAAGATCGCGACATCCTTCGTGTCTTGGCAAAATGACCGGCGACCGGATTGAGCCGATCTGGCTCGGTGCCGACATTGCCCTTGCCATTCACGATCGACAGCTTGCCGAACATGGCGGCCCATCGGGTGTTCGTGATCAAGGCCTGCTCGAATCCGCTCTCGCAAAGCCGGTCAACAAATGGGGATATGGTGAGAACGACTTGTGCGCCTTGGCGGCGGCTTATGCATTTGGCGTTGCCCGCAACCACCCTTTTACCGATGGAAACAAGCGCACCGCCTGGGTGCTGGCGCGAACATTTCTGGTGTTGAATGACTGCCAGTTACTTTTTAACCGCGAGGAAGCGATCGCGACGGTCCAGTCCCTCGCATCGGGCGAACTCACCGAAGAACAATTGGCCAAATGGTTTCGTGACCATATCGCGCATGACTGACGTTCATCGGTTCGCGAAAAGCGAATGATTTTATCCTCTCGCCAACAACACATCGCTGTCTCAGGATAGTGATTGACGCGCAGCTAGTCAGACTTCAGTCCTGCTCAGATTTGGGATCTTCTGCACGGTCCGAAAATTCGGTCATCACAGCCAATGCCGCCCACACGGTGAGCGTCGGTAAAACGCGATCCGGAAAATCGATGACAGCGCCGCTGCTATCGCTTTCTGCATACCAGGCTGCCAGCAGGACTCCGGTCAGCATGATGCTATTCCAGATTCGCCGATGGGTATAGGTCACGAGCAGGATGCTGCTCACTATCGCCGAAATGATGACCAGCAAAATAACATAGTCATTCATCGGGATTTCGGCGATATTGCCCAGGCTGACACCGATGATCGCGCCGAAGAAAATATTCAACGCATTGATCGTTGCTTCATATTCGCGCTGCGTCAGCCTAAAGGGATTTCCGATTTTCAACAGTTTTCCTCGCATCATAGATTTTCGAAAGATGCCAATTGATTAGCAAATCACACATGCTTTCCAAACTTCTTTCTCGCCAAAGGCGTATTATTATGGCAACACAGCAACCACATGCTTGAGCGAACCCCTGATTCTTCTGTCAAGCGGCGCTGGTTCTGGCCGTTTCGAAGCAGGCCGAAGGCCGACACGGTATTTTACGAACCCTATGGCGATGCCATCCCCCCGCGCATCGACGAACCGGTTGCACCGCTCAAAAAGCCGCGTGGAAAATGGTGGTGGTTCAGCCGCGCTCTGGCTGCCGGGCTACTCATTTTCATTCTGCTGGTTGCCTATCTCGCGATCACCGCACCTTTGTCCAAATCCCTGCAACCGATTGTTCCGCCGCAAATCACGCTGCTGACCTCCGACGGACAGCCGTTCGCGCGCAATGGCGCCGTTGTCGATGACCCCGTACAGGTGGCCGAATTGCCCGATCATGTGATGCAGGCCTTCATGTCGATCGAGGACCGGCGCTTCTATTCGCACTGGGGCGTTGACCCGCGCGGCTTCGCTCGCGCTTTGCTGAGCAATATCTCCGGCAGCGGCATGACCCAGGGCGGCAGCACGATCACCCAGCAGCTGGCCAAGACCACATTCCTGACCCCCGAACGCAGCCTGACGCGCAAGGCGCGGGAGATGCTGATCGCCTTCTGGCTGGAAGCCTGGCTGACCAAGGACGAGATACTCGAACGCTATTTGTCCAACGTCTATTTCGGCGACAATGTCTACGGATTGCGCGCTGCATCGCTCCATTATTATTATCGCCAGCCGGAAAATCTCAAGTTGGAACAGGCGATCATGCTCGCCGGTCTGGTTCAGGCGCCGTCCCGTCTCGCCCCGACCCGCAACCCGGAACTGGCCGCAAAACGCGCCAATCTGGTCAAGGCGGCAATGGTCAGCGTTGGCTATCTCAGCCAGCAGGAAGCCGACCGTCTCGGCATCGCCAAACTGGATGTTCGCGCCAAAAACGCCCTGCCCACCGGCACCTATTTTGCCGACTGGGCGATGCCGCAGGCGCGGGAACTGACCGATCTCAGCTACGAGAAGCTCAACCTGACGACCACGCTCGATTCCCGGATGCAGGAGATTGCCCGCCGTGCGGTGGCGCGCGCGCCGCTCGGCCAGGCGCAAGTTGCATTGGTAGCAATGCGCCCGGATGGCGAAGTCGTGGCGATGATCGGCGGCAAGGATTATGCACAATCCGCTTTCAACCGGGTCACCCAGGCCCAGCGCCAGCCGGGTTCTACCTTCAAGCTGTTCGTCTGGCTGGCGGCTCTGCGCTCGGGGATGAGCCCCGATGACATGGTCGACGACAGTCCGATCACCAAAGGCGGCTATCTTCCCAAAAATGCCGGAGAAAAATATCGTGGCTCGCTCAGTCTGAAAGACGCTTTCGCCAAGTCGAGCAATGTAGCCGCAGTGCGCCTGTTCGGCCAGGTCGGCGACAAGGCCGTCATCCGTGAAGCCCGCAATCTGGGGGTTAAGTCCAGGCTGGGCGAGGATGATCCCAGCCTGGCGCTCGGCACATCGACGATGAACCTGATGGAGCTGACTGCGGCCTATGCAGGGGTTGCCGGCAACAACTGGCCGGTCGTGCCTTATGCTTTCAAGAAAGACAAACAGAGCTGGACCGAATGGTTGTTCGACTGGCCGGGCCGCTATGAGTCCAAAACCCACGCTAATATGGAAGCGCTGCTCCGGTCGGCAGTCAACGATGGCACCGGTCGCCGCGCGATGCTGACGATCCCCAATTACGGCAAGACCGGCACCAGCCAGAATAATCGCGACGCCCTGTTTGTCGGCTATGCCGGGGACGGTGATGACCGGCTGGTGGTCGGAGTCTGGATCGGCAATGATGACAATACACCGCTCAAAGGCGTCAGCGGCGGCAGCCTGCCAGCGCGGATCTGGAAAGACTTCATGCAACAAGCAGTTCAGGACAAGAAGCCTGCCGGCGGCAAGAAACCGGTTAGCAAGCCTGATCCGGAAGGCCCGGTCATTCCGCTCGACCTACCTGAGATTCCCGATATTCCGGTCAATGTCGGGGATACCGAAGTCAGGATAAATGGCGAATCCGGTGTTCGCGTCGGAACAGAAATAGGCGGCGTTCCGGTTGATTTGAGAATTGACGGTGGCGGCGTGGCGATCGAACGGCGGCGGGAAGAAAATCCGGCGGGGCAGGATCGCTAAGCATATTGTTACTCTTGACAAAAAAAGCTGGAAATTAGCCCTATGAATCCTCTGCCCTTTCCGCTTAAAGCTGTCGGCTTCTATGGCTGATCGTTCCAAACTTGATGACCTTAAAGACGTGCTCGGCGGCACGGCCCGTGCGATTGCGCAAGTTCCGGACGTGGAACTGGCCTATACGGCCGAAGCACCGTCCCAAGCCGGCGAACATCTTAAAGTACCGATGCCGGCCCGTGATCTGCCACCGGCACAAGTCGCCGAAGCACGCGGCTTTGCGGATAGTTTTTCGTTGAAATTGCGCCATCATAACGAAGCCCTCCATCGCAAGAACGCACCTCAGGAAGCGATTGCACGCGCCTGTTTTGATGCGCTCGAGCAGGTTCGCACCGACGCGCTGGGATCGCGGGTTATGGCGGGCGCAAAAAGCAATTTGAACGCGGCGCTGGAAATGCGGATGCGTTCCGATCCGATCGCGCGCGCGCAGAATCGCGATGAAGTTCCGATTTCCACCGCCCTGGCCTTACTGGCGCGGGAGAAGCTGACCGGTCAAGCACCGCCAGCCGGGACGATCAAGGGCCTCGACATGCTCCGCGAGTGGATCGAGGAAAGCGCGGGTACGGATCTCGACGGGCTTAACTTGACGCTCGATGACCAGAATAGTTTTGCCAAATTATCGACCCAGTTGCTGCAACATCTTGATCTGATCAAAAGTGACGAACAATCCGAAGCTGATGACAGCGACGATGATGATAGCGATGAGGATAGCGACGACAGCACCGATGACGGCGCGGACGAGGAAGCGACCGGCGATCAGGGCGAGTCCGAAATGCGTTCCGAACCATCGGACGACGATAGTCAGGACGGCGAAAGCGACCAGAATGCCGAGGAGCTGGAAGAAGGCGCCGAAGACGAGATGGGAGACGCCGGCGACGAAGGCATGATGCCAGTCCGGCCCAATCGGGCAATGTCCGACCTGCCCCCCGGGTTCAACTATTCCCCGTGGACCGAGAAATATGACGAAGTCGTCAGCGCCTCCGATCTTTGTGACGAAGAGGAACTGACGCGCCTTCGCATGTTCCTCGACCAGCAATTGACCAACTTACAGGGCGCGGTGACCAAGCTTGCCAACCGCCTGCAACGCCGCCTGATGGCGCAGCAGAACCGCAGCTGGGACTTTGATCAGGAAGAAGGCATGCTCGACGCCGCCCGCCTCGCCCGCGTGGTCAGCAATCCTTCGCACAGCCTGTCCTACAAGATCGAGCGCGAAACCGATTTCCGCGACACGGTCGTGACCCTGCTGATCGATAACAGCGGTTCGATGCGCGGACGGCCGATATCAATCGCCGCCATTTCCGCCGACATCATGGCCCGCACGCTGGAACGCTGCGGCGTCAAGACCGAGATTCTCGGTTTCACCACGCGCGCCTGGAAAGGCGGCCAGACCCGCGAAGACTGGCTTGCGGCGGATCGCCCGGCCAATCCCGGACGGCTTAACGACCTGCGCCATATCGTCTACAAGAAGGCCGACGAACCCTGGCGCCATGCGAAGAAAAATCTCGGCCTGATGATGCGCGAAGGCCTGCTCAAGGAAAATATCGACGGCGAGGCCCTGCTCTGGGCCCACAGCCGGCTGATCGCCCGCCCCGAAGAACGCCGCATATTGATGGTCATCTCCGACGGCGCACCGGTTGACGACAGCACCCTGTCGGTCAACCACGGTGCCTATCTGGAAAACCATCTGCGCAAGGTGATCGAATGGATCGAAAGCCGCTCGCCGGTGCAGCTCGTGGCCATCGGTATCGGCCATGACGTAACCCGCTATTACAAGAGAGCCGTCACGATCATGGATGCCGAGCAACTGGGCGGAACGATGGTCGAGCAACTGGCTGGCCTGTTCGATGAAGAAGGATCAAAATGAACGTAACCGAAGCCGTCACCTCCCGTCGCTCCGTGCGCCAGTTTCTCGACAAGCCGGTCGACCAGGCGACGCTCGAACGCGTTCTCGAAACCGCCCAGCGCTCTCCGTCCGGCGGCAACACCCAGCCATGGAGCGCTGTTGTCGTTGGCGGCGAAGTGCTCAAGGACATTACCGCCAAGATCAAAGCAAAGGCTGCTGCTGCGCCAATGGGCGAAGGCATGGAATATGCCATCTATCCCAAGGATCTGGACGGCCGCTATGAAGAACAGCGCCGGGCGGTCGGCAAGGGCATGTTCGACGCCGTCGGTCTGGAACGGGGCGACGCCGCCGGACGAGTCGCACAGATGGCCAAAAACTGGGACAGTTTCGGCGCGCCGGTGCAATTATTCACCTATACCAGAAAATATATGGGCCCACCGCAATGGTCGGACATGGGCATGTGGCTGCAGACAGTGATGCTGCTGCTGCGCGAGGAAGGCCTCGACAGCTGCCCTCAGGAAATCTGGGCGATGTACGGCACCTATATGCGGGAATTGCTCGGCATTGATGATGACCATATATTCTTCTGCGGCATGGCGATCGGCTATCGCGACCCGGATGCCCCGATCAACAATTTCGATGTTCCTCGCGTACCGATCAGCGATGCAATAGAGTTTCGCGGTTTTTAACCACTGCAGGCTACGGTTTTCGGGCAATATTCGGGGGAAAAACGTCCCGCAATGTGACGATGGTCACTCAATCCACCACCGGTGTCGATATTCTACTATCCGAGACTCGGTTTTCTCGGCTAACTAGTGTAGTTATAAGAATATTCTGGGTCGCAATCGACATTGCCTAAGTCTGAGGGGGCTGGGCAATGCACAAAAATTGTGGGGAGAATATCGTGCACCGGATGAGGATCGGTACAATAATATTGACGATGGGCTTGGCAACAAACCCGATGGCGGCCCTTGCCCAGGGCACGCCGGTCTCACTGCGCGACAGCTTCCCGATTGGAAGCAGCGAAGGTACTTTGTGCCAGGTGCAGGATCGCAGCATCGAAAACAAAGCCAAAACCAACATGTTCGATCGGAGCTGGGCAGTGGTTTGTCGCGATTCCGCAAGACCCGTCGGCTTTGTCTATTCCTCCCGATCCACGGAGCAGGAGATGCTGGCCCGCATCGCACCCAATCGAAACGAAGCGGTAACCTGCACCGATGACCAGTCACAAGCGGCACTCGGCGGCTTTCGTCACACCGCCTGCCAACTTGCAGCAGAACCGGTTGCCTATTCCCTGATCACCGGCAGGCAAAATGGCACAAGCTATGTCGCAGAAGGCCTGTCCGCCTATGACAGCGCAACCTTGCTGGCGCTCAGGTCAATTGTGAATGACGCAATCGCCACCGGCAAGATCGATGTCGCTTCGACGTCAATCGAAGACCCCTTCGCCTTTGCCCGGGTACAGGCCGCAACGCTTAAGCCCTATCAGGCCCTGGCAGAAGGCTATCGCAGAAATCTGAGCGGTGATTATGCGGAAGCCGCTGCCTTTTTCGAAACCTTGCAGCAACGCACTTCCGGCCTCGAGGGGGAGGATATCAATCCTCGCGAATATCTGATCAACCGGGCGTTGCAGAAATCCAATCTCGGTGAATTTGCCGAAGCGGATGATCTGTTCGAGCAAGCCAGCGAAACAACCGGCGACGACCCGATAACCGAACGGCTGCAGCGCAATTTCGAAACCATCCATTTGCTCAACCAGGGCCGGGTTATTGCGGCGATTGCACGGATCAAAACTCCGCTAAAAACCACCATGCAGGAGCAGTCTGCTCTTTCAGAACGGCTCGAAATTACCTCCAGGATTTCCAGCCGGATCAATGGCAGCGTGCAGAGCCGCAGCCTGCTAGGCTTTATCGACGAAACAAAATTGAGTCCGCAGGAGCGCAGCGAGATTATCGATGCGCAGGCCTTGCAGCTTCTCGGTACGGCCCAGCGGTTGAACGGCGACCGCAAAGCCGCCCGGAATTCGTTCATCTCGGCTTACAACCGCGCTATCGCCGTGCGCGATGGCCGGGTCACCTCGATCACCCGCCTGAGAGCGCAAACACTCGCCGAACTGTCGCTGCTTGCGGAAGCGGATGGCAATATCGGCGAGGCCCGGCAATATCTGCGCGACGGTCTCGACTTGCTGAGCATCCAATATCCGGAAACAAGAGCGGTCAACGGCGCCAAGGCGCGTCTTGCCGCGTTTCTTTTGCGCAACGGGCAGGAAGCCGAAGCACGCACATTATATGCGGAAGTCGTGGACAGTTCGCTTGGCAAGCAAAGCGCGATTACCGGCATGACCAACCAGCTGGCCCCCTATTTCGATCTACTGGCCGCTGACCCAATGGCCACCGACCAGTTTTTCAAGGCCACGCAGATACTGGTTCGTCCCGGTGTAGCCGAAACCCAGGCCGTTCTTTCGCGCGAGCTGAGTGGAGGCACCGACGAAACTGCCCGCCTGTTCAGGCAATCGATCAATCTGACACGCAATATCGAAAGATTGCGAATCCGTTTCTCCGCATTGGGCAGAGTTGAGCAGTCGGCGCTGGTCCTGACACAAAGAGACGCTCTGGCTACCGAAATCGAGGCGCTGGAACGAAACCAGCAGCTCACCCAGGTCAGGCTTTCCGAATTTCCGCAATATCGCGCGGTTACCGACCGCTTCCTCAGCCTCGACGAGCTGCGCGCCACCATGGAGCCTTCCGAAGCCTATATGCGCATGTCGATCATCGGCGGTGATATATTCATGTTCTACACCGACCAGTCAGCGGCAAAAATTTACCGGGTCCCGCTGGACGAGACTGCGCTCGACGGAAAGGTCGATACGATCCGCGCTTCGATCTCGGTCCTGGAAAATGGCCAATATGTCACCTATCCCTTCGACATCGAAGCGGCTCGCGGCCTGTATTCCGATCTTTTCGGACCGGTTTCCGACCGGCTTGCCGGCAAGAAACATCTGATATTCGAACCCGATGGCGCCATGCTCCGCCTGCCGATCAATTTGCTGGTCGCCGATGATGCGTCGGTTGCGCAATATCTTGTCAGAACAGAAGCGATTGATGGCGAT
>JBALUX010000042.1:0-18503 GCA_036963725.1 Parasphingorhabdus sp.
CCCATAGACCTCTCGTGCGGTGTTTCGGATCTGCTCCTTCAACTCCTCGGTGCTCGGCACGGGAGCCGCGTCGTTCCATTCGTTCAGTTTTTGAAGAACCAGAGGATGTTGAGCCTGGCTCGGGCTAGCGGGGTAAAGGCACAAAAAGAGCAACAGCAGAAGTTTTCTCATCGTCGACAGTTTCCTAAGCTGGTTATGGATTAAGATGGGAGCACGGAGGAAGATGCAACAATCTTCGAACCCCGGTCCATCACTCCCACCAATAAGCCGCGCGCTTTCTTGAGCCAGTGATAACCTCATTCATCGTCAACGGATCATACAGACGTCCGTTGAGCATCACGCGGTTGATCTTGTCGCTGTTGCCGATGTCGACGGTCGGATCGGCGTCGAGCACCAGCAGGTCGGCGAGCTTGCCGGCTTCGAGAGAGCCGATCTCGCTATCCATGCCGAGCGACTGGGCAGAGACGATCGTGCCGGCCGCCAGCGCTTCGACCGGGCTCATGCCGCCGCGGACGAAGGACCATAGTTCCCAATGGCTGCCGATGCCAGCTTGCTGGCCATGCGCACCGATCGAGACTTTCACGCCGGCGTCGGCCAGCTTTTTGGCTTCACGGGCATTGGCAGCGTCGACGAAATTGCTTTCCGGCGCCTTGGTCCGACGGACCGTATCCGCCGCCAATATGGTCGGCGGGGTATGAATGAGCAGCGGATTTTCCCAGACATTGGTTGCCTGACGCCAATAGGGATCACCGGCGAGCCCGCCATAGCTGACCACCAGAGTCGGCGTATAATTGGTGTCGGACTGCGAGAACATCTGCACGACATCATCATAGAAGATATCGAGCGGGATATTATGTTCGAGCGTCGAATTGCCATCGGCGACCAGCGCCATGTCCATGCCGAATAGAGAACCGCCTTCGGCCACGACCAGCATATTTTCCTGACGGGCCGCCTCGACCACCTGCTGCCGCTGTTCGCGGCGGGGCTGGTTGTAGTTTTTGACGCTATTGCCGCCCTGCGCCTTCAGGCGGCGGACATGGGCGAGCGCATCGTCGAGATTGTTGATCTCGGCATAAACGTCGGCGGCTTTCGCCCCATAGACAATCTCGCCGGTCGAGAAAATGCGCGGACCCAGGATCATCCCGGCGCGCTGCATTTCGCTGGCGACGAAAATCTCGCTGGCGCGGCTCGACGGATCGTGGATCGTGGTCGTACCGAGCGCGAGATTTTGCAGCAGCGACCAGTTTTGCTGCGGCACCAGTTCGTCGCTGCCCTGCGGACCGTGCGCATGGGCGTCGACCAGGCCGGGAATGATGGTCTTGCCGGTGACATCCACAGTCACGGCGCCAGCCGGCATGCCGACCTCTCCGCGCAGCCCGACCGCAGCAATGCGGTTGCCCTGAATGACAATCACGCCATCATCGATGATTCCGCCATTGTCACCAGCCATGGTGACGATTCGCGCACCGGTGAGCGCGACGGTTCCGGAGGGCTTGTCCGCCGCAATCGGCCGCTCCAGCAAAACACCGTTGGTCGACGGCTCGTATTTCGGCGCATCTTTTGCGGCTGGCGCATTGGGGAACAGCGCGCTGGTCGAAGCGGTATAGACCGTGGGCCCGATACTCCAGTGGAGCGCCTGCCCGTCCCTGGACCAGTTGATATAGTCGGCACCATTGGCACTGACCCGGGTGACCGGCAGCGATTTGCTGGTCGGACTGACCTCGACCGCTTGCGTACCGGGCATCAACGGCATGACATAGGCTTCGTAGCTTTGCCGGAAGGCGACATTCAGCCCGTCAGGCGATACAATATAGTCGTTGGTCAAATCGCCTTTGGCATGGGTGCGTTTTGCTTCACCGTTGAGGTCAGTGCTGACCAGAACGCGCTGATCGCCCTCGTTCTCGAGCATGAAAATCCGGTCGTTGGACGCGCCATATTGCGGACCGGCGGCACCCTTGACCACGCGCACGGGTGCGCCGCCGCTGGCTGGCACGCGGTAGACGCCATCCTCAACCGACCAGTCGGGCGAGGTCATATAGCCGCCCTCCTTCATCTCAAAGACGATATTCTTGCCGTCGGGTGAGAAATGCGGACGGGCATAATGGCCGGGACGGCTGGTGACGGTGCGCGGTGAACCGCCGCCTGCCGAGACAGTCTTGATCTGGCCCAGCCCGGCGTCGGTCCAGCCGACGAAGACGATCGAACGGCCATCGCGCGACCAGGATGGAAAGAGTTCGAGTTCGGAACCGCTGGTCAGCCGCTTGGCAGACCCGCCAGTCATCGGTTTGGAATAGAGCTTGCCGAGACTTTCAAAAACAACAGTCCGGCCGTCAGGTGACACAGCAGCGAAGCGCGGCATTTTGGTAGTGAAACTGTCGGATGCGACGGGGATTGTCGGATGGGGCGCATTGGCGACGCCGCGCGTATCGCTGACCTGAAACGGGATCACCGAGGAGGCGCTGCCGTCAGCCGCCACGCGCCGGATCTTGCCGCCGGCCCAAAAAACAATCTCGCGGCTGTCGGGAGTCCAGTCCATATTCGGATAGACGCCAGTGACCGCCCAGGTTTCCTGCACATCCTGATCGAGGTCGTCATAGATCTTGCGCTCGATCCCGGATTCCAGATCCTTCACGTAGAGCTTGGATCTGGTCATCTCGCGACGCACATACGCGATCTTCTTGCCATCGGGCGAGGGATTGGGGCGCACGGAACCGCCGAGGCCGGACACCGCCGTGGTAACTTCGCCGGTTTCCAGATCATATTTTTCGACATTGAACAGATCGCTATTGCTGTCCTGCGCATAGATGAAGGTGCCGCCCGGTGTGATATTTCTTGTGTAATAGACTGATTTGCCATCGGGCGCGTAGATCGGTTCGCCGAGTTCCTTCTGATGCTTTTCGCTGGGTTTCTTGACCAGTTGCACCCCGCCGCCACCGGACACATGATAGATCCAGATTTCGCCCGTGCCGAGCGAGCGCCCGGTGGTGAAATGCTTTTTCGCCACGACGTAGCGGCCGTCAGGGCTCCAGCTCGGCTGGTTGAGCAGGCGGAACTCCTCCTTGGTCACCTGTCGCTTGTCGCTGCCGTCGCGGTTCATGATCCAGATATTGTCGCCACCGCCGCGATCCGAGGTAAAGGCGATGCGCTTGCCGTCGGGCGAGAAACGCGGCTGCACTTCCCATGCGAGGCCCTCGGCGATCCGGGTCGGCGTGCCGCCCGCCATCGGCATGGTATAAATATCGCCGAGCAAGGCGAAGGTCAGGCTCCGGCCATCGGGGCTGACATCGACATCGATCCAGCTGCCTTCGTCGACGTTGATCGGGACTTGCTTGATCGTCGCGCCGGTCGGCGCGTTGACATCCCATTTTTCCTCTTCGGGCTTGTCCTGCGCCAGCGCGGCCCCTGAAATGAATAACGTCGCAAGAACCGAAACCAGACTATATTTCATATTAATCCCCGGAGAAGAATGTCACTGATTTGCACACTCTATTCCAGTTTGTGACCGGAAGGAATAACGAACAGCGTCTGCTGACTAAGTTTTGAAACCAAAGTGCCGGTGGTAGCTTTCCACCACTTGCGCCAGGGTCGACAAAGCCAATGTCGCCGGGTCCCGCGTCGACGGAATCAGGCCGATCGGCGCGACCATCCGGTCGCTTTCTTCCGTTGGAACGCCAATATCGGCCAGATATTGCAGGCGAAGTGCATGGGTTTTGCGACTGCCCATTGCGCCCACATAGAAGGCCGATGACGACAGGGCTTGTTTCATCAATGCCGCTTCCCAATCATGATCGTGAAAATAGAAAATGCAGGCGGTCCATGGATCAGGATCGAGCAGCGTTGTCGCTTGCGGCGTTTTCAGCAGATCGGCGGTCGCCGCCAGGTCCGCAACCGCATCGATGACACCGGCATCGGGCGTCAGGACCGAACAATCAATACCATAGCTGGTCGACTGTCTGACCAGACTTTCGACCGATGGCCCGTGTCCCAATATATTGAGCTTTGCGGCCGGGATATGATGGACCCGGATCTGGGAACCTTCCCGCTCCACCGATATCCGGTGCGCCAGTTCCGCTTCGCAGCGGATGCCAGCGCTTTGACTATCGAGAACGATCGTCAACGGCTCGCGCCGTTCAATCCGGTCAAAAATATCGGCCACAATCGAGCAGTCCACTATCGGGGTGAAGAGCAGGTCGATGCCGCCGCCGCATGGCAACCGGATATCGAGATAGGGAGAGTCGGCGCCAAATCTGATCTCGCGCGGTTTCCCGGCAGTGATCACGTCCAGCGCTTCGGCAACCACTGCGGCCTCCACGCATCCGCCGGAAAAAGAGCCGGTCGAAGAACCATCTTCTGCCACGGCCATATGCGCGCCCGGGTTGCGCGTCGAGGCACCTGTGACCGCAATCAGCGTGATCAAGACTGTTTTTTGCTTTGCAGCCGCTTTTGCCTGCAAAAAATCGAAGATGGGCAAAATATTATTCAAATGTGACTGTCCTGCAGCATACCGATATATGGTGATGGAGAAGTCCATGCCGCAAACGAACTATTTGGGCAATCTCCATGCAGGCGGTAGAAAGAGATCGAGCTTCGCTACACGGTTTTGACAGGGGCCATGATCATGAAATCGTGGGATGATTAGCCCGGATTGCCCGCTCATCCGTAACGGCACCCATCATCTGCGCAACGTTTCTTGGCCCCCCTGCATAAATCTTATCTTCAAAATGCGTAAAAACCCATCTAGGAGCATCTTAATTACAAAAATCCTATCGAAATATGAGGACGGAATATGAGTTTCCCGCCACGGCAAGGCCTGTACGATTCAAAGAACGAACATGACGCATGCGGCGTCGGTTTTGTCGCGAATATTGAAGGCGAGAAATCGCACCTCACGGTCAAACGTGGTCTCGAGATTCTGGTCAATATCGATCACCGCGGTGCCGTTGGTGCCGACCCGCTGCTGGGCGATGGCGCCGGTATATTATTGCAGATTCCCGACGCTCTTCTGCGGGATTGGGCGGATTCTGAGAAACTGGCTCTGCCTGCAGTTGGCGACTATGCCGTGGCCATGTGCTTCCTTCCGTCGGACCCGGCAGAAGCGGAATATGCGACTGCACATTTCGAGCGTTTCATTGCCAAGGAAGGCCAGTCCTTTATCGGCTGGCGCGACGTGCCGATCGACACAACGGGCATCGGCAAAGCCGTGCTCGACCAGATGCCACTGATTCGCCAGGCGATCGTCGGCAAAGGCGAAACGCTTGCCGATCAGGATGCGTTCGAACGCAAAATCCTGGCAATCCGCAAGCAGGTGCACAATCCGCTCGATGGGATCGCGGAAAAAAATGGCATGCCCGGTCTGACCGAATTTTATATGCCGTCTTTCTCGACCCGGACAATTGTCTATAAAGGGCTGCTGCTCGCCGATCAGGTTGGCTCCTTCTACAAGGACCTCAACAACCCGCTCACCACTTCTGCAGTGGCGATGGTCCATCAGCGCTTTTCGACCAATACATTCCCGTCGTGGAAACTGGCGCACCCCTATCGCTTCATCGCGCATAATGGCGAGATCAACACCGTACGCGGCAACGTCAACTGGATGAACGCCCGTCGCCGGACCATGGAGTCCGACCTTCTCGGCGCCGATCTCGACAAGATGTGGCCGCTGATCCCGCACGGACAATCCGACACGGCCTGCCTGGACAACGCATTGGAATTATTGGTCGCAGGCGGCTATTCCCTGCCCCATGCGGTCATGATGCTGATCCCGGAAGCATGGGCCGGCGATCCGACAATGGATGCCGACCGCAGAGCATTTTACGAATATCATGCTGCCCTGATGGAACCATGGGATGGCCCGGCCGCGGTCGCCTTTACCGATGGCCGCCAGGTCGGCGCCACGCTCGACCGCAACGGTCTGCGCCCTGCCCGCTTCTGCGTCACCGACGACGGTCATGTGATCATGGCGTCGGAATCCGGTGTGCTTCCGGTCAAGGAAGACAATATCGTCCGCAAATGGCGGTTACAGCCCGGCAAAATGCTGCTCATCGATATGGAGCAGGGCCGGATCATCGAAGACGAAGAGATCAAGGCCGATCTCGCCAAAGCCAAACCTTACGCAAAATGGCTGGAATCCACGCAATATAATCTGAAAGACCTCGATCTCGACGATCTCGACGATGTCGATGCTCCGAAAGCCAATGGCCAGGACAATCCGGCAGCGCTACTCGATCGGCAGCAGGCGTTCGGCTTCACCCAGGAAGATATCACCAAATTCCTTGAGCCGATGGCGAGTGACGGCCTTGACCCGATCGGATCGATGGGTACCGACACGCCGATTGCCGTCCTGTCCGGCAAACCGCGCCTACTGTATGATTATTTCAAGCAGAATTTTGCCCAGGTGACCAACCCGCCGATTGATCCGATCCGCGAGGAACTGGTGATGTCTCTGGTCTCGATGATCGGACCGCGCCCCAATCTTCTCGGCCATGACGCCGGTACGCACAAACGGCTCGAGGTTGACCAGCCGGTACTGACCAACGCGGATCTGCTGAAAATTCGCTCGGTTGAAGACGCTCTGGACGGCGCTTTCCGCACCGAAACCATCGATATCAGCTGGGATGCCAGCACCGGTGCAGCCGGTCTGGAAATGGCGCTCAAGGAAATGTGCTGGGCGGCTACCGAAGCGGTGCTTGCCGACCGTAATATTCTGATCCTTTCCGATCGCGCCAAGGGCCCGGACCGGATCGCCATGCCGGCCCTGCTGGCAACAGCAGCCGTGCATCATCATCTGGTCCGTCAGGGCCTGCGGATGCAGACCGGTCTCGTCGTCGAAACCGGGGAAGCGCGCGAAGTGCATCATTTCTGTGTGCTCGCAGGATATGGCGCGGAAGCGGTTAACCCCTATCTTGCGTTCGAAACGCTCGAAGATATCCGCGTCCGCCGCGAACTGCCGCTGACCACGCAGCAGGTCGAGCAGAATTATATCAAGGCGATCGGCAAGGGTATTTTAAAGGTCATGTCGAAAATGGGCATTTCGACCTATCAAAGCTATTGCGGCGCGCAGATTTTTGATGCGGTCGGACTATCCACTGAATTTATCGAGAAATATTTCACCGGCACGGCGACGATGATTGAAGGCGTCGGACTATCCGAAATCGCCGAGGAAACCGTTGCCCGGCACAGCGAAGCCTATGGCGACAATCCGATCTACCGGAACATGCTGGATGTTGGCGGTATCTACGGCTACCGGATCCGCGGCGAAGACCATGCCTGGACACCCGCCAATATCGCGAACCTGCAGCATGCAGTGCGCGGCAATGATCCGAAAAACTACGAGGAATTTGCAAAGTCGGTCAACGAGCAGAGCGAACGCCTGCTTACCATTCGCGGGTTGATGGAACTGACCAAGGCCAATGAACCGCTGGACATCAGCGAAGTCGAGCCAGCGACCGAAATCGTGAAACGCTTTGCCACGGGCGCGATGAGCTTCGGTTCGATCAGCCGCGAGGCGCATACGACGCTGGCGATTGCGATGAACCGGATTGGCGGGAAGTCCAATACCGGTGAGGGCGGTGAAGAACCGGATCGTTTTGTCCCTATGGCAAATGGCGATAGCATGCGCTCTGCGATCAAGCAGGTCGCCAGCGGCCGTTTCGGTGTAACCGCCGAATATCTGGTCAATGCCGACGATATCCAGATCAAGATGGCGCAGGGCGCGAAGCCCGGCGAAGGCGGACAGCTGCCTGGCAGCAAGGTCGACAAGAATATCGGCAAGGTTCGCCACTCGACACCGGGCGTCGGTCTGATTTCACCACCACCGCATCATGACATCTACTCAATCGAGGATCTGGCCCAGCTGATCCACGATCTGAAAAATGTGAACACCGGTGCGCGCATTTCGGTCAAGCTGGTCTCAGAAGTCGGCGTCGGCACGGTTGCCGCGGGCGTGTCAAAAGCACGCGCCGATCATCTGACCATTTCCGGCTATGACGGCGGCACCGGCGCTTCACCTCTGACCTCGCTGACCCATGCGGGTTCGCCGTGGGAAATCGGTCTGGCCGAGACGCAGCAGACCCTGTTGCTCAACGGATTACGCTCGAGAATATCGGTGCAGGTCGATGGCGGCCTGCGTACCGGCCGCGATGTTGCCATCGGTGCTCTACTGGGCGCCGATGAATTTGGCTTCGCGACAGCGCCGCTGATTGCCGCGGGTTGCATCATGATGCGCAAATGTCATCTCAACACTTGCCCGGTCGGTGTGGCCACGCAGAACCCCGAACTGCGCAAGAAATTTACCGGACAGCCGGAATATGTGATCAACTATTTCTTCTTCGTCGCCGAAGAGCTGCGCCAGATCATGGCCGATATGGGCTTCCGGACGATCGAGGAAATGGTCGGTCGCGTTGACCGGATCAACATGAACAAGGCCCTGCATCACTGGAAAGCCGACGGCGTCGACCTGTCGCGTCTGCTGCACGAGGTTGTACTGCCGGAGGGCGAGACGCTGCATCAGACGATGACGCAGGATCACGGCCTCGATGCAGCGCTGGACAAGGATCTGATTGACGCGGCGGCACCGGCGCTCGAAAACGGCCAGACCGTCAAAATCGAACGGAAAGTGAAAAACGTCAACCGGACCGTCGGCGCGATGCTGTCGGGCGAAGTGGCGAAGAAATATGGTCATGCCGGCTTGCCGAACAACACCATCCAGCTGATTTTCGAAGGCGTAGCGGGCCAAAGCTTTGGCGCGTTCCTGGCCCATGGCATCAGCGCCGAATTGACCGGCGATGCCAATGACTATGTCGGCAAGGGGCTTTCAGGCGGCCGGGTTGTGGTCAAACAGCCTGCCCATGTCGATCGCAATCCGACCGAGAATATCATCGTCGGCAATACCGTGCTCTATGGTGCGGTTGCCGGGGAAGCCTATTTCAACGGGGTTGCCGGTGAACGCTTTGCCGTCCGTAATAGCGGTGCCGTTGCTGTCGTTGAAGGCACCGGTGATCATGGCTGTGAATATATGACCGGCGGCGTGATTGCCGTGCTCGGCAAGACCGGACGCAATTTTGCAGCCGGCATGTCCGGCGGCGTTGCTTATGTCTATGACGAGGACGGTCTGTTCCGTCAGCGCTGCAACATGGCGATGGTCGATATCGAGACGATCGACGCTGGTGCAGACGACGGAGAAGATACGGCCTTGCCGCAACAGCTTCCCGTCGACGTGAATGATTTCGGCATGGGTGACATGCTCTATCACGACGCTGCGCGACTGCGCATCTTGCTGGAGCGTCACAAGCTCCACACGGGCAGTGAACGGGCAAGCGAAATTCTCGACAATTTCGAAGAAGCCCTTGGCCGCTTCGTAAAGGTCATGCCGCGCGATTATGCGTCGGCGCTTAAACAGCTGGAAGCCGAGCGTCTCGACACGATCGTCGCCGCAGAGTAAACGAAAATATTGGAGTAGACCGTGGGTAAAGTAACAGGCTTTCTCGAGATTGATCGCAAAGAAGCGACTTATGCCGATCCCAAGGAGCGGCTGACGAACTATAGGGAATTCACGATTCCCCTGCCGGAAAAGGACATCAAGGACCAGGCGGCGCGCTGCATGGATTGCGGCATTCCCTATTGCCATAATGGCTGCCCGGTGAACAATATCATCCCGGACTGGAATAATCTGGTCTATGAAGGCGACTGGAAAAACGCGCTGGAATCGCTGCAATCGACCAATAATTTCCCGGAATTTACCGGCCGTATCTGTCCCGCGCCGTGCGAAGCCGCCTGCACCTTGAACATCGATGACGTGCCGGTGAACATTAAATCCATCGAATGCGCGATCGTCGATCGCGGGTGGGAAGAAGGCTGGATTACGCCACAGATTGCCGAAGAAAAAACCGGCAAGTCGGTCGCCGTTGTCGGCTCCGGCCCGGCAGGCATGGCTTGCGCGCAGCAGCTTGCGCGGGCTGGCCATAATGTCACCCTGTTTGAAAAGAACGACCGGATGGGCGGCCTGCTTCGCTATGGCATCCCCGATTTCAAGATGGAAAAGCATCTGATCAACCGCCGTCTAGTGCAGATGGAAGCGGAAGGCGTTGAATTTCGTACCAGCGCCGAAGTTGGTGTGACTGTTTCGATGGAATCGCTGCGAGACAATTACGACGCTGTGGTCATGTCCGGCGGCGCAGAAAAACCGCGTACGCTCGATATTCCCGGCTATGAAATGTCCGGCGTTCGCCTGGCTATGGAATTTCTGGCCCAGCAGAACAAGCGCAACGCCGGCGACGATGAAATGCGTGCTGCTCCGCGCGGCACGATCACCGCGACCGGCAAGCATGTGATCGTCATCGGCGGCGGCGATACGGGGTCCGACTGTGTCGGCACGTCCAATCGCCAGGGCGCCGCTTCGGTTACCCAGATCGAAATCATGCCCAAGCCACCGGAAAAAGAAGACAAGACTTTCTCATGGCCCGACTGGCCGTTGAAGCTGCGCACCTCGTCCAGCCATCTGGAAGGCTGTGACCGCGACTGGGCCATACTCACAAAACGCGTTGTCGGGACGAACGGCGAAGTTGAAGGCCTTGAATGTGTTCGTATCGAATGGGTCGACGGCCAGATGCAGGAAATCGCGGGAAGCGAATTCACGCTGAAAGCCGACTTGATCCTCCTCGCAATGGGCTTTGTCGGACCGCGTAAAATGGGGCTTGTCGATCAGTCGGAAGTGGAACTCGATGCGCGCGGCAATGTCGCGGCCAATGTGGTGGATTATACCACCAGCAAAGAAGGTGTTTTTGCCTGCGGAGACATGCGGCGGGGTCAAAGTCTGGTCGTATGGGCGATCCGCGAAGGCCGGCAATGCGCCCGCGCCGTCGATTTGCAACTCATGGGAAAAAGTTTGCTGCCTCGCTGATAGCGAAGCTGCGTCAACAGCGGATGCGTGGCGACTGGTAGGTCAAAGCTCATCTGCTCCCACCCCACAGCCTCAAGCCTGAACTATTGTCCGGTCGATCGCGCTGCGGGACAATGAGCCGACGCCTTTGGCTGCACTAAATTGGTCAGCACTCAGGACTCAGGCAAATTTGCAGATTCAGCCAGACGCTAGCGAGAAGTCAAACACGGAGCAAAGTGCTCAACTTCTCGCCCGGCGCTGCGGCAACAATTCGACTTGCGCGCCAATATAGCGCGCAAGCTGACTTATGGGCTGACCGGTGGATCTTCTTCTTCCACTTCAACTGGATCGTCCGAACCGGTCGAGGTAGCGGCTACCAAACCGCCAGCAGCGAGCGCGCCCAATATCCCGGCAACAGCGCCAGAGCCAATCCCAGCTCCTGTTCCAGCCGCCGCTCCAGCGGCGCCGGCACCGGAACCAGAACCGGCTGTAGAAGTGCTGGTCGCGGTGTTGCCGCTAGTGGCATTTTGGCTCGGTGATTGCTGGCTGGATGATTGCTGGCTCGCTGGCGCACTGGCGCTTGGCGTGGTTCTCAGCATATTGTCGAAACCGCCATATGCGCCGTTTGACAGCTGGAAAGGCGCGGACGGCGCCGCCCCGAGGGAAGGCACAAAGACAGCCATGCCAGGTTGCGTGATCGTCACCGTTTTTCCGGCGGCCGTCACGTCAATGATGCCGCTTTTTTCTCCGAGCTGGGCTTTGGGTCCCGGACCACGAAGCACAATGAGCGACGCGGTCTGCGGATCGACATTGCCCCCCATTACAAGGCCGGGCTGCAGCTTGCCGATAGTGACGGCATCCTCTCCGACAGCCAGTTCCACCATCGTTCCTCTGATCCCGATAGACGCTGCAGGGGTATTGATGCTGTTGCGTCCGCCGCGTGCCGACTTGCCTGACAAGAAGCGCAAAGTGCCCTTGACCAGCGTGGTACCGACCGAACTTGACTTGGTCTTTGGATCATAGACAAAGCGATTGACGGTTAACCGGGCATTGGGACCAACGGTTAAAGATGATCTGTCGAGCAAGGTGATCTGCAGCGTGCTGGCAGCAGCCGTGGTCACGACGTTGCGCATTTTGACATGCTGCCTGATACGCGCCTTTTGCGCTGCTCCGGTTGCTGTCTGCTGGACCTCTACATTGTTTCGAACGGCGGAGTTCATCCCGACAGTCTGGGCCATCAGCGGCGAAGCGATCATCGTGCCACTGACAAGAATGGCGATATTTCTGTTGCGAAAATTTCTCATTGGGATTCTTCCTTCACCGGTTCTTCAAGGCGGGCATATCGGATGCCGCAATCTGGCATTCGGTCTGAACGCGGTCGGCGGTCGGCTGATCGAGCCCGTTTTCTGCAATTTTGGCCACTTCAAAACGGCCGGCCTGCAAATCATCCAAACGGCACAGGGTGATGGCATATTCAACGCGAACCACCGAAGATTCCGGATCGGTTATGAGATAGCGCTCGAGTGTCGTTGCGGCACCGGAGAGATCCTTGTTTTCAATCTGCCGTGCAGCCAATTGCAACGCTGTCTGTTCGGTGGAGGATTCCACGACTTCTGCATCAAGCAACAATAGCTCGGCCTGAACTTCCGGCGCATCCAGCGGATCGGCAGTATCATCAACGCTCTGCGCAGCGGCGTTGCCGGAAACAAGCAGCATGCCCGGAAGCAAGGCTGCACAGCAAAAGAGCCAAGCCCCAGCGCTCTTGTTCAAAATGTTTTTTCGAATATTCATAATGGTTTGCCCTCTTTTCATTCTACCTAGTCATCCGGCGTCGCTTGGCTACTTATTTGTAGCTTCAAAGACGCCATCCCAGTCTGCGCCCGGATCTTCTGATTGAAACGCGGCAATGCGTTCCGCATAAATTTGATATGTTTTGGCCAATCGATATTTTTCGGTCATCGCGCTATTTTCGCTGTGCAACGCCAACGCAGCGCTCCACTGTCTGGCCCGATAGGCTTCCAGCATCGCGGCATGGGTTTTTGCAAATGCCTGAAAATCGGAATCTTCCGCCAACTCCTCATCGCCCAAGAGCACGTAAAGCGCTTCGGCCATTTGCCTTCCGACGACACGCACCCGATCCAGTTCCAGCGTCGCGAAACCGGGCAATGCACTATTCAGACTGCTGCCTATGGCAATCTCGACTCCGAAATATTTGGTCATGCCCTCGATACGGGATGCCAGGTTCACCGTGTCACCGATGAGAGAATAGGACAGCCGTTGCTCGGACCCCATATTGCCGACGCAACAGGGTCCGGAATTTATACCGATACCGATGCTTACCTGCCCGGGCCATGGTTCGTCAGTCTGTTGCGGCATTTCGACGTTCAGTTCCGCCAGTCGCTTTGACATGGCCAGCGCGCTTCGCGCCGCATTTGCATATTGATCGGGATCGTCGAGCGGCGCGTTCCAGAATGCCAGGATAGCGTCGCCGATATATTTGTCGATGGTTGCTTTGCGATCGATCAATATATTGGTCATCGGCGTCAGGAACGCGATAAGGAAACGGATTATCTCGTTCGGCAGAAGCTTTTCCGACAATGAGGTAAAGCTTCTGATGTCGCAAAATAACACCGTCATTTCCCGTTCTTCGCCGCCCAGTTCCAGCTGCCCGGGATCCTCGGCGATCCGGCTCACCAGTTCGGGCGCAAGATAGCGGTCAAAGGCACCATGGATATGGGCGCGTTGCCGTTCTTCGCGGTAAAATACGGCGATGGTCACCAGCAGATAGGCGACGATCAGGGCGATGGCGGGCCAGGTCGGATTGAGCAGGTACTGATATTCGCTGAAGGCAAACCAGCTGCCGCCGAACATCGTCGCCAATATCGTCCCGCCCAATATCGCTCCCCAGGCAGCGCCGAGCGAAGGCAGCGCCAGGATCAGACCGATGCCGAGAACCAGGATAAGTGCGCGTTCCAGTCCGACAGCCCAGTCGGGCCGATAGAGAAATTTCTCGAGGATCATCTGTTCGGCGGCTTGGGCGTGGATCATCACCCCCAGTTCGCGGTCGTTCAAGGGCGTGGAGCGCAAATCGCGCAAACCGATGGCGCTGGTGCCGACAAATACGATCTGGCCTTCAAACAGCTCTTGCAGTTCCTCGTCGCTCGACTCTCCGGCCAGCAGCTTCCACGCCGGAATGATCCGTTCCGGAGCGGGCTCTGTATAGTGCATCCATATTTCGCCGGCTTCATTGGTCGGAACCTCGATATCGGCGATACGGACACTCACGACATCACCGGGTTCACCGCCCTCCCGGCTGCCATCTGTGGTATTGACGATGACCGAGTCCGCACCGAGCGCGACCCGTATCGCATCAAGCGACAGCGACGGCAGCACGCGATCATTCTGGATTGCGATCAAGGGCGCCCGGCGGATAACCGAATCCGGGTCCGGCGCAATCGACAGGGAGCCGTTGCCAATCGCCGGCGCCATCAGTTTCTCCAACGGCATGACGGCGTTAGAGTAATGCGGCGCGGATTTCGGCAATGTGCCCGCCACGATCAAACCGGCTTTCGGCTCTGCCTGATGCTGGGTCGGACCATTGGTGAGAAAGAAGCCGGTCACCGTATTGGTCACGCCGAATATGCTGGCCAGCTGGTCATCATTGTCGGGCAGCGCATTCAATATTTTCGCAGCCTCCGGATCGCTGTCGGCGAAACGCTTGGCCAGTTCGTGCGGAGAGGTCCGGTCGGTTTCCGAAAACACGACGTCGAAGGCGATCGCCGATGCGCCAGCGCGACCCAGCGCGAGCGTCAGCCGCGCGATATCTGTCCGCGGCCAGGGCCATTGCCCCTGACGCGATATAGTCTCGTCATCAATATCCAATATCCGGACGGCGGCATCCTCATAGGGACGAGGCGACAGGCGCTGATAATTGTCAAAGACCATCAGCGACAGTCGGTCGATCGTCGGGGTAATAACGGGCACATTGGCCGTCTGCAGATAAGCGATACCGAAGATGACGATCAGGCCGGTAATGACGGCCAGACTGCTCCGTCGCCACCATTTCTTCAATTTCGCTATCATGTTCAATCCCCCCGGAGCGATGGCACTGCTTGTGGGATTGAAAGCCGGATGGCAACTATTTTCGCCAGATTTAGGATAGAGGACAAGGCTTTAACTTTCGACTGGTACGACCATCACGCCCGGGCTCCTCACTGGGCATAAACGCAAACAGAGTGATTTTCGCTTTCCCAGCAAGCGCCATCGACCGGAGATTTTTCGGCCACACCCAGATAGGTCAGATCGCCATTGGCACCGCGAGCGGAAAGGCCGGCTGCGGTCTTGGTATCAAGTTCGACCACGAAGGCGGTAATGCCGTCGACAAAGGCCTGGCCATTGGAACGTTTGACCGTGAAGCTTCCTCCCCCATGGGGCATAAACTCGCAGTCACCTTTAAAATGGGTGTCGCCCGGTATGGATGATATTTTGCAGTCGGCAGTTTTCACGGAAGGGGCTGCCTTTGACGGTGCGGGTGATTTCTCAGCTTTTTCAACATCCTTCTTTTGGTCAGTTTCTGCTGCGTTCGTCTCTGCACTTTTGGCCACTTCCGGCATCGTTGTGCTGACGTCGGTATTCAAGCTGGCCTGATTGGACATATTGTCTGGTGCCGCTTCGCCTCCAGCATCTTCAGCGCCACCGCAGCCAGTCAAAGCCAAAATTGCGATCAGACCGGTAATATTTTTCTTGGACATGTTCTCATATTCCTCTCGTTATCCCATTGACCCAGTTGATCCTGCGGACAGTTTCATTCGACCGTTGTCCAGCCACCTGACCCGTCTGGCCTGACGAGCGTCAGGGACCGTGGATCGATATCCTGATACACATCCTGCGAAAACTGGAACCACCAGCTATAGCCTTGAAACACCCGCCAATAGGATGAATTTCCCTCGTCGAGCCCGAACCGCCCGCAAGCGGTCCGCGGCTCGTCGCTGGACGATTTTGCCGCCTCTTCCGCGACGACATCGATGACCAAGGCATCGGCTGGCCATCCGTCCAATCCCGCCGGACGCACAACGCATTTCCTGGCTGCCACCGGATCATCCATCGCGTCCCGGGCGTAGAAGAGGATATTCTGATGCGGTTGATCGGGTTGAGCACCGCCGATGCGGATTAACACCGTATCTTCCAGCGCGGCATGAGCGACAGCAGACCATGCAAGGCTGAGGTCGGAAAAATGCGCGCCCCCGGCATATCCCAGCCTTGCCTTTTTGCCGTCACATGTCGCGGCGAGATAGAGCAATATATTATCTACTATAGCGGTTTCGTTGACCGACCAGTAGCAATGGGCTGGGATCTGCGGTGCATCGCCCCCGGCAATATCGAGATAAATTCTCGCACGGCCTTCGCAAATCCCGGTCATGGGAAGCGTCGGCCCGTCACCGGGGCAAAGCGACTGGCCGCCGGGTTCCTCCCCCGTCGGGTCCGCGCTCGATAGCTGGATGTCATGGGGCGGATTGCCAGTCGTATCTTCAAAAGCGCGCGGGTTATTAGAGCATCCCGCGAGCATCCCCAAGATAATCGCACAGCTCAGAAATTTTCGCATAGGACGTGCTCCACCGATAGCATCCCATAGCTTGAGCGGCAAAACCCGTCATACCCAATATTGGGTATAAAGGGGAACTAGTTGCTGTTCTATTGGCTTTTTCTGATCGCTCTGAAGACCTGATCCCAGTGACTATATATGAGCAAATGTCCCGCCCCCTTCACAATTTCCAGTGTCGTCTCAGGAACAGTCGCCGCAAAATATCTGGATTGCGATATGTCTATGATTTGATCGCGATCGCCGTGCAAAATGTGCAATGGCGTCTCCAGAAGCTTCGCTTCGTCGCTAAAATCCATGGTGGCCAACATGCAATCGCGGCAAAATGCCTCGATACCCTGCTTGAGTCCCTCTTCACAACCCCTCGCCATCAAATCGAGAATTTCGGTATTTCGCAAAGTTTGCATGTCCGCCGGACTATCCTGGCACAATGACAGCACCAGTTTCTTGGCATAGCCCTTGTCCATGAAAGCGACTGTGGCCCGGGTGACAAGCGGCAAAAGTTGCGGCACATGTTTGGCCAGGCCCAGAATGAAGCGCTGGCGTTTCGGCATTTGTGTCGCCCACTCTTCACGCCATATCGGCGCGCGGGAAATAGCAATCAGGCCTGACACCGAGCCTGGATATAGACGCGCAAAGCGCAAAGCGAACACGGCCCCGATTGTCTGCCCGACGATCACGGCTTTCGATATACCGAGCCGGTTGATCAACTCCTGAATATCAGCAGCGACATGATCCAGCAGTTGCTCGGCATCAATGTCTTTCAGATTATCGGAATTTCCGCAGCCGGGCCGATATGGCGCTATGATGCGCAAGTTCATACGGCTTGCCGCCGCTATCGCATTTTGCGGCAATTCCACGCCATAGGGCATGTTATGGAGCATGATCACGGGAATGCCGTCCGGACTGCCTTGCTCAAGATAGCTCATTTTTCGACCATCGCTCAAAATCATTTCGGCCGATGATCTAGGCGGCGTTGCCTCCTCGGCTACAGTCCCGCTGGTTCGGGCCAACTGCGATGATGTCAGCATGCCGGCTGAAAAGCCGCATAACAGTCTTACGATTGCGGGAACATCACGGGCATTTGTTTTCTTTTTGATCGATTTGATCTGGGATCTTAATGTTGCGATTGTCGAGTCACGTTCAGCGGCAATTTCCGGGAGCTGCCTGCCGTTTGCAAGATGGACGGCGACACTTGCTTCCGCAGGCGTCAAACCATAGGCTTGGCGAAACAGGCTGGTCGTCGACGGGTCAAAACTCAAATTGACGATAGTGAGCAAGAATGACCTCTCGGTACGGCCGCCACCACTTGGCCGTTCGACATCAGCAACAAACGGTATCTCCCTGACCATCAGACAGGCGTTCATCTGTTTCCGGGCGAACAGATGATCCGGTTCAACGAATATCTCCTGAACGACGTCACTTCCAAAAAACTGCCGGATGTTTTGCAGGACATGCTCGCGGACACCGCAATCGACCAGAGTGAGACAGTTTTCACCGATCATCTGTCTTGCCAGATCATTCATCGCGACAATCTTCTCGGCCTGATCAAAAATCAGAGCGGGATTTGGCGTAGCGTCCAGCAAGATCCGTTCGCCGGACTTCTCGGTCTTCTTGCGGCCAAGCAGCAACTGGATATCATGGGCTCTTTGGAAATGCGCCATCAACTCGGGATCTGCTCCCTGTTTGAGCGCATCGATATATTTGGCTGATTGATCGCTGAATATCAGCGCATCCATCATATCCAGGGTTTCATCATATTGATCAGGGGACAAGGTCGCGGAATAGGCGGCCGATATCAGTTTCTCTCTATCCCGACCGGACATTGCTAATTCCCCCTCCGTGCTTGCGGGTCAATCAGGGCATGTGACCTGCGCTGCACAGTCGACAAGGAGGATAGCGCAGATTCGGTCGCCAACCAAATATCTTTCAGCGGGCGATGACGGGCTTCCACCAGACGCACGAAAGCCTCGCTGTTTCGAGCGAGGCTTGAATTGGATAGATTGTGGAGTTTGTTGGTTGCGGGAG
>JBALUX010000043.1:0-18231 GCA_036963725.1 Parasphingorhabdus sp.
CGAGCAAGTCGGCGGCGCCGACAAGATTGCCGCCATCGGTATTGCCAATCAACGCGAGACGGTCGTTGCCTGGGACAAGCGTACCGGCGAGCCGCTTTGCAAGGCGATCGTCTGGCAAGATCGCCGGACCGCCCGGAAATGCGACCGGATGAAAGCCGACGGCCTCGAGCCGATGGTACAAGCCAAAACCGGCTTGCTGCTTGATCCCTATTTTTCCGGTAGCAAGATCGGCTGGATGCTCGACAATTGTCCGGAAGTGCTGGCTGCGGGTGACAATCTCGCGTTCGGTACTATCGAATCCTATCTCATCTACCGGCTGACCGGCGGCCATCATATTACCGACGCCAGCAATGCCAGCAGGACCATGTTGCTGGCGCTGGATGGCGAAGACTGGGATGACGAACTGCTCGCACTCTTCGATATTCCGAGAGCGGCTTTGCCGGCCATTGTCGACTGCGCCGGCGACCTTGGTGCCACTGCCGCGGGACTATTCGGCAGCGCTATTGCAATCTGCGGTTCCGCAGGCGATCAACAGGCCGCGACCATCGGTCAGGCCTGCCTGGAGGTCGGCCAGACCAAGGCGACATTCGGAACCGGCGCTTTCATCCTGACCAACAGCGGCGAGATGCCACCACGCTCCGACAATCGCCTGCTATCCACCATTCTCTATCAATATCAGGGCAAGCGGGTCTATGCGCTGGAAGGCGCCATTTTTGTCGCCGGCAGTCTGATCCAGTGGCTGCGCGACGATATCGGCTTGCTCAAATTTGCCGGAGAGAGCGAAGAACTGGCGCGCTCGGTCACCGAGAATGGCGGGGTCTATCTGGTCCCTGCCCTGTCCGGTCTGGGCGCACCCCATTGGCGGGCAGACGCGACGGCGACGATATCGGGTCTCAGCTTCGCCTCGCAAAAGGCCCACATCGCCCGCGCTGCGCTGGAATCGACCGCCTATCAAAGCCACGATCTGAAGACCGCCTTTTCCGCCGACGGCGTTGACTGGCAGAATTTGCGGATCGATGGTGGCATGGTCGCCAATGACTGGATGGTGCAGGATCTCGCCGATATTCTGGATATCACGGTTGAACGGCCGGAGTTTTTCGAAACCACGGCGCTCGGCGCAGCCATGCTCGCGGCAGTCGGGTGCGGTATCTATCCATCGCTCGAAGCCGCATCGGTGATGATATCGGGGCTGGATGTCCATGAGCCGTCAATCGACCCCGAGACCAGAGATTTGCGTCTGGCAGGTTGGAAGCGGGCGATCAATTCGGTCCTCGCCAACTAGAATTCCACCAGACATAAAAAAGCCCGCATGAAGCGGGCTTTTCTAATTATCTGCGGTGAAGGCTATCAGCCTCAGGCCGCTTTCTTTTTCTTTTCCGCTTTCACGTCCGCCCAGATTGTCCGGTAGGACAGATAGGCGAGGATCGTCGCGATCAGCAGGAAGGCAAGAACCGCCCAGCCAGCCTGATGCCGTTCTTCCAGCTTGGGCTCTGCAGTCCAGATCAGGAAGGCGGAAACATCTTCTGCCATCTGTTCGATGCTGGCCTTGGTGCCGTCGGAATAGGTGACCATGTCTTCAGCCGCCAGCGGTGGTGCCATCGCCAGGTTCAGGTTGGCGAAATAGGGGTTATAATGCAGTCCCGGTCCCGGCTTGTTCGCATCGGGCAAATTCGCAGGCGGGTTCTGATAGCCGGTCAGCAGCGAGTAGATATAAGGTGCCCCGCCTTCACGCGCCTTGGTGATCAGTGAAAGATCTGGCGGGATCGCGTTATTGTTTGCGGCACCAGCAGCAACATTATTGGCGAACGGCTTGGGGAACTTGTCTGCAGGAAGCGGCGCGCGCGTGGACATTTCGCCCGTTGCCGGATCAATATCCGGGGTCTGGATCGCCCAATTGGCTGCAATCGCCTTCACTTCGTCTTCGTTATAGCCGATTTCTTCCAGATTGCGGAAAGCGACGAGACGGATCGAGTGACAGGCCGAGCAGACTTCCTTGAATACCTGGAAACCGCGTTGCAGCTGCTGGCGATCAAATTTGCCGAGCGGGCCGTCCGAAGTGAAGGAAATGTCCTTCGCTTCCTGATGGAACTCATGCTCTGCAGTTTCTGCTGGCGGGTTCGTGATATATTCTTTTGCCCCCATTCCAAATGAGACCAAGAGCCAACCTGAAAAGAACAGGCCAATCAAGATTCCGAAAATTCTTACCATTACGACAGGTCCCTAATTCTTAGCTGGCAGTGTTGAGTGGCTTGCCGGTTACGGATTCCGTAATACTGTTCGGCAAAGGCTCAGGCTTTTCCATCCGCGACAACAGCGGCAATATGATCAGGAAATGCGCAAAATAATAAGCTGCGGCGACCTGACTGATCATCACAAATGGTTCCTCGGCCGGCGCACCGCCACAATATCCCAGGATCAGGACATCGATTACGAGGATGCCGAAGAAGATCTTGAATTTGGGACGGAAGGTGCCCGAACGTACCGGTGATTTATCGAGCCATGGCAGGAAGAACCATACCAGGATTGCCGAGAACATCGCCAGCACACCAAGCAGTTTCGCCGGAATGAAGAGGAAGTCGAATGTGAAGGCACGCAGTACCGCATACCAGGGCCAGAAATACCATTCCGGAACAATATGAGCCGGCGTGGAAAGCGGGTTGGCCGGGATATAGTTATCGGCATGGCCCAGAGCGTTTGGCAGGAAGAACATCAGTGCGGTGAAGAACATCAACGCCAGTCCGATCGTCCAGCCGTCCTTCGCGGTATAATAAGGATGGAATGGAACCGTATCCTGTGGCCCCTTCACATCTACACCGGTCGGGTTGTTGGAACCCGGAATATGCAGCGCCCAGATATGCATGATGACAACGCCGACGATGACGAATGGCAGCAGATAGTGGAGCGAGAAGAAGCGGTTCAGAGCAGCATTGTCCGGAGCGAAGCCACCGAGCAGAAGTTCCTGGATCGGCTTGCCGACCAGCGGAATGGCTTCAAAAAGGCCGGTAATCACCTTGGCACCCCAGAAGCTCATCTGTCCCCATGGCAGAACATAGCCCATGAATGCGGTCGCCATAGCGAGCAGATAGATAACGACACCGAGCAACCACAGCATTTCCCGCGGCGCCTTGTAAGAGCCGTAGAAAAGACCGCGGCCGATATGGAGATAGATGGCAATGAAGAAGAAGCTTGCGCCGTTGGCGTGTGCGTAGCGGATCATCCAGCCGCTGTTCACGTCGCGCATGATATGTTCGACGGAATCAAATGCGATTTCGGCATTGGCTGCATAATGCATGGCCAATATGATGCCGGTGACGATCTGGATAACCAGAAACAGACCGGCCATCGAACCGAAGTTCCACATATAGTTCAAATTGCGTGGCGCGGGATAGCCAGCACCAACGCTGTTGTAAACGAACCGTGGCAGCGGAAGCTGCTTGTCCATCCACTGACCGAAATCAGTTGTTGGTGTATATTGTTTTGCCCAAGGAAAGCTCATTTTTCTTCTGCCCCTTAGCCGATTTTCACGACAGTGTCTGATAGGAATTCATGTTCCGGAACTTCGAGGTTTTTCGGAGCCGGACCTTTGCGAATGCGGGCGGCCGTATCATAATGCGATCCGTGACACGGGCAGAAATAGCCGCCAAATTCACCTTTTATTTCGCCCTGCGCGGCACCCAGCGGCACGCAGCCGAGATGGGTGCAAACACCCAGTGTGATCAGCCAGTTTTCCTTGCCGGCGGTGGTCCGCTCGGCGAGAGTCTGGGGATCGCGCAAACCGGCAACATCAACCGCATTGGCCTCGGCAATTTCTGTCGCCGTAAGATTGCGAATGAAGATGGGCTGCTTACGCCAGCTGGTCTTGATCGATTGTCCCGTTTCAATTGCGGAGATATCGACCTCGATCGATGACAGGGCGAGAACGTCGGCGCTCGGGTTCATCTGGTTGACCAACGGGAAAACCGTCGCCACCGCCCCGGCACCAGCGAAGCTCACTGCTGCTATATTGATAAAGTCCCGGCGGCGAACGCCGCCTTCTTCTGCGACTGCCGTATCAGCTGTTTCAACCGTTGCCATGCAAACAAGCCCTATAGAAAATTTATGACCCCAAGACTGCCTGAACGTCCCACACCGCTTAACAGCAGTTTGAACAGGCAGTGAATTGCGCGCCTGATAGCCGCGAAGGATAGGGTTTGCCAACAGGGAATTTTTGATTGACCAAACATTCACTTCCCGCTCAAGGTGTCCGACCCATGAGGATAGCATTGTATCAACCCGAGATTGCGGGAAATTTAGGAACGATTTTAAGGACTTGTGCGTGTCTAAACGTTGCAGTCGATATCATAGAACCTTGCGGTTTCCCGTTTAGCGATCGAAGTTTGAAACGTGCCGGAATGGATTATTTCGAGCATGTCGAATATACACGCCACGCCGACTGGGATGCGTTCCGTGCGAGCGTTGATTCCCGGAAATCAAGGATTATCCTGCTCTCCAGCAAGGCCGATGCGCCGCATTACGGATTCGCATATCGCAAGGATGATATTTTGTTATTCGGATCGGAGGGATCAGGAGTTCCCCTGACTATACATGAGCAATGCGATGGTCGAATCACAATCCCCATGAGAGCGGGCATGCGCAGCTTGAATCTCGCAGTATCGGCTGGCATGGCCTTGGGTGAAGCACTTAGACAAACAGGACAATTTCCGGAATGACCTCAGGATTGGATGATCAGCAGCGCACAAGTCAGACGTGGTTCAAGGAACTGCGCGACCAGATCTGTGCAGAATTCGAAAAGATAGAAGCCGAAGCCGGCAGCGATGCCAAGTTCGACTATATTCCCTGGGATCGGCTAAACCCCGATGGCAGCCCGGGAGGCGGCGGCACTCAGGGCCTGATGAAGGGCAAGATATTCGAAAAGGTCGGCGTGAATATTTCGACGGTGGACGGTGTGTTCAGCGAGGAATTCCAGGCCCAGATCAACGGCGCGGAGGAGGATCCGCGATTCTTTGCCACCGGAATCAGTCTGGTTGCCCATATGGCGAACCCCCATGTGCCGGCGGTCCATATGAACACCCGTTTCCTGTGCACGACCAAGCGCTGGTTCGGCGGCGGCGCCGATCTCAATCCGGCGATTGTCTATGATGAGGATACCGAGGAGTTCCACGCACGCTTTCGTTCCGCCTGCGCTTTGCATAACCCGGAATATTATCCGCGATTCAAGAAATGGGCGGATGACTATTTCTATATTCCCCACCGCAAGGTCCATCGGGGCGTCGGCGGAATATTCTACGACCATATCGAACTGGACAAGGAATCGGATTTCGATCGTCATTTTGCTTTTACCCAGGATGTCGGGCGGGCGTTTCTGGACATATTCCCGAAACTGGTGCGCAAGCGGATGGATATGGAATGGACCGCCGAAGAGAAGCAGCAGCAGCTGGAATGGCGCGGCCGCTATGCCGAATTCAATCTGGTTTATGACCGGGGCACGACGTTCGGGCTCAAGACCGGCGGCAATGTCGATGCAATCTTGATGAGCCTGCCGCCCGAAGCCAAATGGGTCTGAATAGCTGACTATGGCACCGCAGGACGTTCCCAGGGGCCATGTTGCGACTATCATCACTCATCTAGAGATGGACGCAAAGCCTGCGCTGCCTGCGACCGAATCGGCTCTCTCACTGGAAAGCTGGCCAAGCCCGCCGGTCGCGGATTATTGCGCGCTGTTCCGCAAGGTCGGAGAACCATGGATGTGGATTTCGCGGCTGCTGATGGATGCAGATGAACTCAAGCCGATTCTGGATGATCCTGCGGTCGAAATCTCGATTGTTCGCGATGGTGAAGAACCGGTCGGCTTTATCGAACTGGATTTCCGCGTGCCCGGCCAGTGCGAGATCGCGTTTTTCGGGCTGGTTCCGGCAATGAACGGCAAGGGCCATGGCCGCTGGATGATGAATCAGGCGCTGGAGCTGGCGTGGCGGGTCGATATCGAGCGGGTTTGGCTGCATACGTGCACCCAGGATTCGCCACGCGCCCTGCCCTTTTACCAGCAATGTGGCTTTCGCATCTTCAGGCAGCAATTCGACATGATGGAGGATCCGCGCCTTACCGGCTATTTGCCAAAATCAGCCGCGCCGCATGTGCCGATATTAGAATAGGTCTCTAGACCGCACCCGCCCGGCGACCGGTCAGTTCGATATAAATGGAAACAATCACCGCGTAGATTATCAGCTGAAAGATCGTCCCGACCAGTGCAGCGACAAGATTCAATATCAACATCCAGCCCTCGCCGTCGGTAGCAAGCCCGACCACGATGCCGGTCACCGCTTCCAGTACATTGAGTGTAATTCCGCCGACGACCATGATGATCACCAGAAACAGCAGGATTGAAAAGCCATTATCCCGGGTTATTGACCAGCTCTGCTTCAGCAGCTCGACCGGACTGCGCTCCTGCTGGTCGGCAAGGATCACCGGGATCAGAACGAACCGGCAGCTAAGATAGAGGCCGGGGAGGATGAACAGCAGAAGGCCGGGCAGGATCATCAGCCCGGAAAGAAGATTGGCGAGCAAATAGATCAGAAAGAATTTCAGCGCTGCGGCCAGATTCTCAGCCACGGTATGGCTGCGTGACGGAACGAGCGCAAAATAGATCGCCAGTCCGCCGAAGCCCATCACCAGATTGGATATCAGGATAGCCAGGGCATTGTCGTTGAAATAGACGGAATAGGCGGCGACCAGCGCATTTGCATCTTCCTCGCCGGTCAGAACGGGCGGAGCGACATATTGCGCGAACAACAAGGTCGGCAGAAAGAGAAAAACGCCGGCAATCGCGAGGATAGCCTCTTTATGCGCTACGAGCAGGGCCATCGCACCATTCCAGCATTGCATATAGTCGAGCTTCATGTTTTCGTTCCCAAATCCATTTCTGTCTCGCCAGCCCTTGCCACCCGGCCAGCAAAAGTGCACGAAATTTCTATGAATGGTCCCAATGACATCGAATGGCGCGTTGCGCCGCAAAAGATCGAATATCCGGAAGCGCTTGCTGAAATGGAACAGCGCAACGCCGCTGTTCAGGCTGGCGATGCGAAAGAGCTGATCTGGTTGCTCGAGCATCCCCCGCTTTATACCGCCGGCACCAGTTCCGATCCGGCGGAGCTGCTCAGCCAGGCCTTTCCCGTCTATGACACCGGTCGCGGGGGGCGCCATACCTATCATGGTCCCGGCCAGCGGGTAGGCTATGTGATTCTCAACCTGAAGAAACGCAATGCCGATGTCCGCGGCTATGTCCATGCAATGGAAGATTGGGTGATTGCCGCCCTTGCTGAATTTGGCGTCGCCGCGCGGGCCGTAGAAGGCCGCGTCGGCATCTGGTGCGATACGCCCGACGGACAGGAAGCCAAGATCGGCGCAATCGGTATCCGGATTCGCAAATGGGTGACGATGCACGGCTTCTCGGTCAATGTTGATCCCGACCTCAGCCACTTCGGCGGGATCGTCCCTTGCGGCATCAGCGAATATCCAGTGACCAGCCTTGCCCAACTGGGTATCGCGATTAAGCTTCAGGAGTTTGACGAAGCGTTGCAGAAAACGGTTGGCGGTTTCCTCGAAGCGATTGCTCAGGACTGATTGCAGGCTATGAAGCTGCAGTGACCCATCCACGACGAGAGGACAAGATTATGTATAAATTTGCCAGAATCGCCGCTGCCGCGGCAGTCACACTGACCATCTCCGCCTGTTCGGGCAATGACGCGCCCGATTCCGGCGAGGTTACAGAAACCCAGATGGACGATGTCGATGTTATCGACGGCACGATCAGTGACGAAATGGTCGATGTTGATACGATCAAGGAAGTCGACGCGACCGGGGAAGAAACCGGCGATTCGTCTGACAAGAAAGAAGAAACCACAGCGGCAGACCAAAGCGATTCGGCCGAAAAACCGGCCGAATAAGGCTTCAGGCGAGGCCGATTATCTTGTGAGTCTGTAACGACAGACGCCATTTCGGGTGGGCCTGAACAAAGGCGATCGCCTGTTCGAGATGGCCCCGGCTTGCAGCGGGATCGGCAATCGCATCTTTCGGCTGCAGCAAGAGGTTGGCGAAATCCCAGCCTTCCATGGCTTGCCAATCACTATTATCCTGTGGCCAGACCAGTTTCAGCTCGTCACCGGATCGCTGGACCGTTTCGCTCTGTGCTTTCGGGCTGATGCAGATCCAGTCGATGGTCCGCGGCACCGCCAGCGTCCCGTTCGATTCGATGGCGATGAAAAAACCCTCGGCGTGCAGCGCATCGATCAGTTCATCGTCGACCTGCAGCATCGGTTCGCCGCCGGTCAGTACCACGAATCGCGATTCGCGGTCGCCACCCCATGTTTCGGCGACAGCGTTGGCGAGATCGCTGGCCGTCTGGAATCGTCCGCCGCCCTCGCCGTCCATCCCGACAAAGTCCGTATCACAAAACTGGCAGACCGCGGTGGCGCGGTCTTTTTCAAGCCCGGACCAGAGATTGCATCCGGCGAAGCGGACGAACACCGCCCGGCGTCCGGCATGCACGCCTTCGCCTTGCAGGGTCAGAAACCTTTCCTTGACCGCGTAGCTCACAGCGCCGCGTATCGCGTCGGGTCGACTATGCCAGCTTCTTCAAAACCTTTTTGTCGCAGGCGGCAGCTGTCGCAAAGCCCGCAAGGCAGATTGTCGTCGGTAGGGTCATAGCAGGACCAGCTCCAGGCCGGGTCCAGACCCAGACGGATCGCTTCCCTGGCGATGTCCGCCTTGGTCATATGTTGCAGAGGTGTCCGGATGTGAAAGCCGCTGCCCTGATCACCGGCCTTGGTCGCCAGATCGGCCAGCCTCTCGAACCCCTGAATAAATTCTGGTCGGCAATCCGGATAACCGGAATAATCCAGCGCATTCACGCCGATGAAAATATCACGGGCGTTTCGTGCTTCGGCGAGACCGAGAGTCAACGACAGGAAAATCAGGTTGCGAGCCGGCACATAAGTCACCGGGATATCATCGGTGACCCCCGATTTCGGCACATCGATATCGGCGGTAAGCGCCGATCCGCCAAAGCGGCTCAGGTCGAGCGGAAGGACGATATGCTCGGCCACGCCAAGCTCCACCGCGATTTTCTGTGCGGATTGCAGTTCGACCTTGTGCCGCTGGTTATAGTCGACGGTTAGCGCGATCAGCCGATAGTCCTGCTCGGCAGCGATCGCCGCCGACACCATCGAGTCTAGTCCGCCGGACAATAAGATAATTGCTGTTTTCGATTCGGAAGTCATGATGCGCCCCGCTAATGATCTTGCTCGCGCGGCGCAAGTTTTGCACGTAGAACCGGTCTAGCAACTGCCCGTACGGCGGCCTTCTACATTGATGGAAAATGGCGCGTTATTACGGATACCTTGAGAGAAAATCTGCACCAACGTGCTGGATTCCTGCTTGATTTCGGTAACACCCTGGCCCGCATTGCCACATTTATAGCTGACCCGAAGCTTCTTCGGACCATTTTCAATGACATAGCGGGTGCAATTTGCGTTGCCATGCTGGATTTGCAGCAGCAATTCGGGATTTCCGAGGCAGACTTTCTTGCCCGGTCCGCGCGAACCGCGCTCCTTCAGCGTCCACTCACCCTGCATCAGTCCGTCAAGCAAGGCCATGCCGGGTGTCTGGGCGGGAGCAGCTATCGCAAACCCCGACAGGATGGCGGCTGTTGCGCTGACGATTTTGATCAGTTTCAAGCCTTTCATAGATATTCTCCTGTCATGTTGATTTGCGTGAATGGTCAAGGCGAATGTAGTGATATTCTCGAAATACGGCGAATATTGTCGCCAAATGTGTCCATCGATAGGATTTTTTCGACAATTCCGTGTGATTGCCCCATTTTTGACGGCATTCAGTTGTTCAGGCTGGTGCCCGTAATCGTGAAAGTCTTGCTGCAAAATGCGCAGTCAATTGCGATATTACCCTGTTCGTCGACCATATCGTCCTTATCTTCCTTGGGGAAACGTGCGATCACGTCCCTGATATGATCTTCATTACAGCGGCATCCCTTAACGCACGCTTTACCGCTCAATACTCTCACTTCGTCGCTCTCGCTGAAAAGCCGCCACAATATGTCCTCCAGCGGCAGCATCCTGTCGGTCAGCTCTGAGGCCCGCACGCTGCCGCCCATGATTGCGACATGTTCCCATTCCGGATGATCCAGTTTGGCGTGGAGCCGTTCGCGACCATCCTCGCCTTCGGGCAAATGCTGTACCAGCAGCCCGCCAGCAGAAATGCCGCCGGCAATCTCTTCTACGGCAACCCGGATCAGCGTCGGGATCTGTTCTGACTGGAAGAAATAATTCTGCACCGCTTCGGACAGGCTGGCTCCTTCCAGCGGGACGATGCCCTGATTGCGGCCGCGCGGTTCCGGCAAATCAAAGGTGATCGCGAGATAGCCTTTGCCGAATAGCGCCATCAGGCTGGGTTCTACGGGCTGGGCGGCGAGCCGTTCGCGGTCGAATTCGACATAGCCGCGCAGGGCGCCATCCTTATAGTCACAGGCAAGCAGGCTGATCACGCCGGCCTCGGTCTGTGCCTGCAAGGTCAGTTGCGATCCCTCTTCCTTCAATAGCGCACCGAGCATCGCTGTCAGGCAAACGGCCTCAGCCAAAATGTCCCGGATCACCGGCGGGTAATTATGAGCTGCAAGGATTTCATCGAGCGCGGGGCCCAGGCGAACCACTCGTCCCCGACAATTTTTCGCCGGGATAGCAAAGGACAATATGCTGTCAGTAAGAGCCACTTCCACCATCAGATTTGGCCGAAACACCAGCGCAACACGGATTTTTGCGCGTGAATGCGGTTTTCCGCTTCGTCCCAGACGACCGATTGCGGGCCATCGATAACCGAAGGCATGACTTCCTCGCCGCGATGCGCAGGCAGACAGTGCAGGAACAAGGCATCCGGCTTGGCCTGTTCCATAATCACATCATTGACCTGATAGGGCATCATTGCGGCAAGCTTGGCCTCCGCATGTTCTTGCCCCATCGACACCCATGTATCCGCCACGACAACATCCGCGCCGGCAACGGCTTCATTCTCGTCGCGATAGATAGTGATATTTGCGCCTGCTGCCTGTGCCTTTTCGATAAATTCGGGATCGGACTCATAGCCTTCCGGGCAACCGATGCGGACATTGAATTTCATCAACCCGGCGGCTTCGACGATACTGTTGAGCACATTATTGCCATCGCCCAGCCATGCTATCTCGAGGCCTGGTAAGGATTTCCCATGCTCTACGAGGGTCAGCAGATCGGCAACGATCTGGCAGGGATGCGACAGATCGGTCAGACCGTTGATCACCGGCACGCTGGCATTGGCTGCCATTTGCTCGATTTTCGCATGATCGTCTGTACGGATCATGATTGCGTCACACATGCGGGACAGCACCCTGGCGGTGTCATCCACTGTTTCCCCACGCCCGAGTTGCATGGAGCCGCTGTCCATGACGATGCTGGACCCGCCAAGCTGGCGGATCGCTATGTCGAAGGACACACGCGTTCTGGTACTGCTCTTTTCAAAGATCATCGCCAGCACATGATCGGCCAGCGGTTTGTCGGCATCCGGCTTGCCCTTGGGCCAGCCAGCTCGCGCCGCTTTCCGGTCGATCGCGTCGTTGATCATCGCTGCAATGGCGTCTCCGCCCGCATCGGCGAGATTGAGAAAATGCCGGCTCATGACGCAGGTGCTACATAGTCCGCCGCTCCGGCAGATAATTTCTCGATGAAGGTCGCGATATGATTGTCCTCGATGTTCAGTGGCGGTAATATCCGCAGGGTGTTGTCTCCGGCGGCGACGGTCAGCAGGCCATGATTGTCGCGAAGATGGGCAACGAAGCTGCGTGCTTCCTGAGTCATCATGATGCCGAGCATCAGGCCCTTGCCCCGGACGCCGATGAACAGGTTGGGGTAATTGCCGATGAACTGCTCGATCGCCGCGCGCAGTTTCTCGCCAGTCGTCCGGACATTTTCGAGAAACTCGTCATTGGCAACAACGTCCCAGACGGCATTGCCTGCGGCCATCGCCAGAGGATTGCCGCCATAGGTAGAGCCGTGAGTGCCCGGCACCATGCCGCGTGCGGCGTCTTCCGTCGCCAGGCAAGCGCCCAGCGGAAAGCCGCCGCCGATGCCCTTGGCGCTCGCGACGATGTCAGGCTTGATGCCGTAAAGCTCGTAGGCATAAAGCGCGCCGGTGCGCGCGACACCGCATTGCACTTCGTCGAGGGCCAGCAAGATACCGTGCTTGTCGGCGAGGTCGCGCAGGCCCTTCATGAATTCGTCAGAGGCAGGGCGCACACCGCCCTCGCCCTGAATTGGTTCGACCAGGAATGCCGCTGTCTTGTCCGTGATCGCTGCTTCAGCCGCTGCCAGATCGTCGAAGTCGACATATTTAAAGCCGGCGAGCAAAGGCGAGAAACCGTGATGCATTTTTTCCTGATTCGAAGCCGAAATGGTTGCCATGGTCCGGCCATGGAAGGCGTTCTTGAAAGTGATGATCTCGAACCGGTCGCTGCCTACCGATTGATGGTAAGCGCGTGCGGTCTTGATCGCGCATTCTACCGCTTCCGCACCACTGTTGGTGAAGAATACCGTGTCGGCAAAGGTCGTGTCGACCAGACGCTGCGCGAATTTTTCACCCTGCGGGCTGCCATAGAGGTTCGAGACGTGCATCAATGTCGCTGCCTGATCCTGGATCGCCTTGGTCAGATGCGGATGACCGTGGCCCAGCAGATTAACCGCGATGCCGCTGGCGAAGTCCAAGGCCCGCGAGCCGTCTTCGGAAATAAGCCAGGCGCCCTCGCCTCGCACAGGACGAAAACCACACCGGGGATATACGGGCATGAGCGGGGTAATCGTCATTTTACTTTCCTTCCAACAATTGGACGCAAACCGAAAAAGAAAAGGCGACCCGGTTGGCCGCCTCTCGAAACAGCTCCCTTATATGCCGCTTCGTGAAGCCGGTCAATCATGGTAGAATGTGGCGACGGCCATCCCGCGAACGATGAGCTAAGTGACTAATCTGATCAGAGAGACAATCACAATTTGTTTAGCGGGCCCGTCGCCATATCGTAGGCAACGGTATCGGTGACTGGCGACCGATACGCAGCACCAGCAAAGGAGATGTTCAAATGGATATGAAAACAACCGGTTCCTCAGAAGGTTGCCCGATGGGCTTTGACGGCGGCGTTCGCGCCCTCCTCGGCCGACAGAACCGCGACTGGTGGCCCAACCAGCTCCAGCTCGATATATTGACCCAGGGCGGCATGTCATCCGATCCGATGGGCCCCGATTTCGACTATGCCGAAGCCTTCAAGTCGCTCGATTTTGAAGCGCTGAAGAAAGACCTCACCGCATTGATGACCGACAGCCAGCCCTGGTGGCCTGCCGATTATGGTCACTATGGTCCGTTCTTCATTCGCATGGCATGGCACGCGGCTGGCACCTATCGTACCGCCGACGGACGCGGCGGTGCCGGTGAAGGCCAGCAACGCTTCGCCCCGCTCAACAGCTGGCCTGATAATGCCAATCTCGACAAGGCGCGCCGGCTGCTCTGGCCGATCAAACAGAAATATGGCGAGAAGATCAGCTGGGCCGACCTGCTCGTGCTGACCGGCAATGTCGCCATCGAATCCATGGGCGGTCCGGTCTTCGGTTTTGGCGGCGGTCGAACCGACACCTATGAACCGCAGCGGGACATTTACTGGGGCACCGAAGAAAAATGGGTCAATACGGGTGCCGAAACCCGGATTGCCGAGGACAAGGTTCTCGAAAATCCGCTGGCGGCGATCCAGATGGGCCTGATCTACGTCAATCCGGAAGGCCCGGGCGGCAATCCCGATCCGGCGCTGTCCGCCCGCGACATTCGCGAGACCTTCGACCGCATGGCGATGAACGACGAGGAAACCGTCGCGCTGACCGCTGGTGGCCACACATTCGGCAAATGCCATGGTGCGGGCGATGCCGCCCTGCTCGGTGCCGAGCCCGAGGGCGAGGATATTGCCGCGCAAGGCTTTGGCTGGAACAGCAAATATGAGAGCGGTGTCGGTGGACATGCCATCACCTCGGGGCTGGAAGGCGCGTGGACGCCAACCCCGATCCAGTGGACGATGAACTATTTCCACATGCTGCTCGATTATGAATATGAGTTGGTGCACAGCCCGGCTGGCGCGCAGCAATGGCAGCCGATCGACCAGAAACCGGAAGATATGGCGCCAGCTGCGGATGACCCGACCAAAAAGGTGCCGACGATGATGACCACCGCCGACATGGCGATGAAGGTCGATCCTGCCTATCGCAAGATTTCGGAACATTTTCGCGACAATCCTGACGCTTTTGCCGACGCCTTTGCTCGCGCATGGTTCAAGCTGACCCACCGCGACATGGGGCCGAAGATCCGCTATCTCGGTTCGGAAGTGCCGGCGGAAGACCTGATCTGGCAGGATCCTGTTCCCGCCGGTCACGCCCCGACCGACAGCGAAGTAGCCGACATGAAGGCAGCAATCCTCGGTAGCGGACTGACCGTGTCCGAACTGGTGAAAGCCGCCTGGGCTTCGGCGGCAACTTACCGTGCTTCGGATCACCGGGGCGGTGCCAATGGCGCGCGCGTTCGTCTCGCACCGCAAAAAGACTGGGCGGTCAACGATCCGGCAGAACTGGCGAAGGTTCTTTCGAAACTGGAAGAGATCAAGGGCGACAGCCCGATCTCGATGGCCGACATGATCGTGCTGGGCGGCACGGCAGCGGTCGAGAAAGCCGCCAAAGACGCCGGCTTCGCGATCGACGTGCCGTTCACCGGCGGTCGCGGCGATACCACCGACGAACTGACCGATGCTGCAAGCTTCGATCCGCTCGAGCCCAAGGCGGATGCTTTCCGCAACTTTCTGTCGACCAAACATTCGGTGCCGACCGAGGAACTGATGCTCGACCGCGCAGCGCTGATGCAGCTCAGTCCGCCGGAAATGACGGTGCTGCTCGGAGGATTGCGCGTCCTTGGCGCTAATGCCGGCAATATCGAGGATGGCGTATTGACCGACCGGGTCGGCCAGCTGACCAATGATTTTTTCGTCAATCTGCTAGACATGAAGACAGCCTGGAAGGTCGTCGATACCAGCAGCGATGAGCAGTTCATCGGCAGCGATCGCGAGAGCGGCGAGCCATTGTGGACGGCGACGCGGACCGATCTCGTGTTTGGTTCCAATTCGCAATTACGGGCGATCGCCGAAGTCTATGCCGAAAGCGGCCATGAACGGAAGTTCGTCAGCGACTTTGTTGCCGCATGGACCAAGGTCATGAACGCCGATCGGTTCGATCTGGCCTGATATTCACCAAACACCCGCAGAAACGGCTCGTGGGATTGTCCCGCGGGCCGTTTTTTTGTCAGCGCAATTTGGTGCGCCCGCTATGCCAGGCTGGCTTTCGCCGCTTCCCAGTTCTGTCCGTCAAATTTGATGATCTTCGGCTGAAGATCATGGCCCGCGTCGAGACAGTTATAATTCACGCTCCAGCTATCTGGATGGGATCTCGGCTGGTAAAAACTTTTGACACCGCAATTTTTGCAGAACAGATGCTCCGCCTGCCCGCTACCGAATCTGTAGCTGGTGAGATCCCCTTCCCCTTTCAGCAAGGTAAAATCCTTATGCGGCACGAACATGTGCAGAAAGCCGGTCCGCGCGCAGATCGAGCAATTGCAGTCGAGCATTTCCGGCGCGTTTTCAACTTCCGCTTCAAAGCGGACGGCGCCGCAATGGCAGCCGCCGGATACACTGGTTTTCACTGCACATTCTCCTGTTCGCTATCGCCCTCGCGCCGCGGCTGAAAGCTCAGCGAAAGCGGAGTGATGAAACCGCTATTGTTTATTCGGATGCGGACGATGCCCTGCAATTTCGGATCGGCGAGTTTCTTTTCGTAGCTTCGCCCGGCTTCCTGGGCAACGTAAATGCGGTCGCGGATCAACCCGTCATTGCCTTCTTCGCTCCATGGATTTGCCTTTGCCGTTGCATCACAACCGTGATCCACCGGTTGACTGGTTCCAACTATGTCGCGCACTTCCACGCTGTCGATATCTGGCGCAGTCCCGCGGATGCACAGGCTTTTTCGCGAAGCGGACCATAGCGGAATATCTTCCTGCCCGACAGCGGGCCAGTCATACCGAAACTGCACATAATGTCCGCGCAGCAAATCTCGCGGGTCATAGCCGGCAATCGGCACATCCCATTCCGTTCCCTGTTGCGATTCCCGATCCGCTATCCACCAGATCAGACCCAGTCCGATCAGCGGAAGCAACAGCGCCAGCGGCAGGAAGAGGTGACGATAGTGGCTCATTGATCGGGTCCTCCGCCATCCTGCTTACCGCCGGGTATTTTGATGGGAGCCAGGGCCTTGGAAACACGATAGGCTATCACGGCGATGGCGATGGTGATCACACCGGCGATGATCAGACCGAGTCCGCTGCTGAAAAGATCATAGGCCAGTTGAAAACTCAGGATGATCAGGCGCAGCGCGATGATGGCGACAACCACCTGAAACATATTGCGCCAGCCGGAATATATCGCACTCCAGCCAACGGCTGCCCAAAATGCCATGAACAATATCGCGTTGCCCAATGGTTCGCTGGATTGTGCGATGCTGCTGACAAAGCTGATGATTGCCGCAGCGATCAGAACTGCGCCGATGCTGGCACCGGTGGCTATCCGATTGAATGCATAGATCAGCAACCCAGCCGCACTCCAGAGCACCAACTGGATAGCGGCTATATCGCTGACATAATCTTCCGATCCCAGGAAGCCGCCCGCACTCACACTGTCTGCTGTTAATTTGAGCGTTACCGCTGCCACCAATGCCGCCAGCGCAAATTGACCGATCTGCTTCCAGAAGGCCTGCCTGGCACTTATTTTTCGCATGAATACGGCAAAGACCAGCGCGAACACCGGCATACTGGTGATCATTGCCATATGGAAGGCTTGCGGCGCATCGGTCTGTTGGAAATACCAGCCCAGATAGGTGATCGCTGTCCCGAGAAGTCCCACCATCCAGAGCATCGAAATCAGCCAGCCGCGACCGGTCAGCAGCAGAAGCGGTGAGAATAGCAAAAGCCAGATCACTAGGGGTTGCCACAATGGCGAACTGGTTTGATAGACTTGGCCGAGATGACCGAAAAAGGTGACGCCCAGAACCGCAAGGACGAACAGCAATACGTCCTTCAAATATAGGCCGACAAAACCCTTGCGTGGCTGAAGGAGATAGATGGCCGCGCAAAGGCCGGCGATCAACAGTCCGTGAACCGCAAGCCGGATCATTCCGGGGATGTCATCCCAATTGGCTGCTACTAGCGATATGATGCCCAGGCCGATGGCCAGAGCGCCCAGTCCGATCAACGACCAGAGCCCCAGAGGCCGTGATCGATCTGATTCATATTCCCGGATACGCTGCGCAGTATCCGCATCGATCAGACCCGCATCCAGCCAAATATTGATTTTTCTGTCAGACAATCACCAGTCTCCGCTCGAGAAAAAAGCTACGCGACACAGGCGGGGATGGCAAGTTCAGCAGCTCGCCAGCTGCTTGCCCTCGCTCCTGCAGGATCAGTCCCGGACTTCGGTGGTGTGGATGTCGATGCGGTTTTCCAAGGTCCTGTGTACCGGACATTTTTCCGCGATTTCGAGCAGTTTCCGGCGTTCCTCGTCGGTCAGGTCGCCTTGCAGGATGATCGACCGGTCAATCACATCGATACGATTGTCGTCATTATTGCAGTTCAAGCAATCTTCGACATGTTCGCGGCTGTGCTCGAGCACGATGTGCACGGCTTCAAGCGCGATGCCCTTGCGGTCGGCGTACATTTTCATCGTCATCGACGTGCAACTGCCCAGCGCCGCGAGCAACAGGTCATAAGGCGATGGACCGCTGTCGCTGCCGCCGAAGGATACAGGTTCATCGGCAAGGAACATATGGTTCCCGACCCGAACCGTCTGCTGGAATTTGCCGTTGGCGGTTTCGACCGAGACGAGGGATGGATTTGTTGCCATAGCTATTCCACCGTTACCGATTTCGCGAGGTTGCGGGGTTGGTCGACATCCGTGCCCTTGGCAACCGCCACATGATAAGCCAGCAACTGGACCGGTACGGCATAGACGAGCGGCGCGATCAGCGGGTGAACCTTCGGCATTTCAATGGTGGCCATGCAGCCGTCTCCGGCTTC
>JBALUX010000044.1:0-17924 GCA_036963725.1 Parasphingorhabdus sp.
CCGCGCTTGGTGACGAAATTATAGATGCCGCCCTTGCCGTTCTCGTCGCCGGGATACCAGTTTTGCACGGTCGAATATTTGATCTCCGCATCGTCCATCGCGACCAGTTCGACCACGGCGGCGTGCAGCTGATTCTCGTCGCGCATCGGCGCGGTGCAGCCTTCGAGATAGGAGACGTAGCTGCCCGCTTCGGCAACGATCAACGTCCGCTCGAACTGGCCGGTATTTTCCGCGTTGATCCGGAAATAGGTGCTCAGCTCCATCGGGCATTTCACGCCCTTGGGAATGTAGACAAAGGTGCCGTCGCTAAACACGGCGCAGTTGAGCGTGGCGAAATAATTGTCGTGCATCGGCACAACCTTGCCGAGATATTTTTTGACCAGTTCGGGATATTCCTTGATCGCTTCCGAGATCGAACGGAAAATCACACCCGCGTCTTCCAGTTCCTTGCGGAAGGTGGTCGCCACCGACACGCTGTCAAACACCGCATCCACAGCGACTTTGCGCGCGCCTTCGACGCCGGCAAGCACCTTTTGCTCCTCGATCGGTATGCCAAGCTTTTCATAGATGCGCAGGATTTCCGGATCGACTTCATCCAGCGAACCCAGCTTTTCCTTCGGCTTCGGCTCGGCGTAATAATAAGCATCCTGATAATCGATCATCGGGATCTCCAGCTTCGCCCAGTCCGGCGATTCCATCTTTTCCCACTGGCGGAAAGCCTTGAGACGCCAGTCGAGCATCCACTCGGGCTCGCCCTTCTTGTCGGAAATGAAACGCACCGTGTCTTCGTTCAGGCCCTTGGGCGCGAAATCCTGCTCGATGTCCGACGACCAGCCGAATTCGTAGGCGCTAGCCCTGTCGACCGCTTCCTGCGCCTCGGCATTCATTTCCGCGCGCTCGGCATCATAATCAGATGTTTTAACGTCTTCGCTCATCATGCTTTTTCCATTATTCGAATTTTGGGGGCGACTGGCAAATCCGACAGGCTCGCCAGGCTGACATCGTCCAGCGCCTTGCGGATCGTGCGGTTCACAACGCCCCAATGGGGTTTCACGGTGCAGCCGTCCTCCAACACACAATCATGATTGCCGTCAATGGTGCAGCTGGTGATCGCCAGCGGCCCTTCGACCGCCTCGACAATATCGGCAAGGCTGATCGCGGAAGGAGGCCGGGCAAGCCGGATGCCGCCACCGATACCGCGCGTCGATTCGAACAGGCCAGCGGCCGTCAAGCGGCTGACCAGCTTTTTCGCCGTCGGCAGGGGCACGCCGGTTTCCTGCGAGAGCTTGGTTGCGTTGAGCTTTCCTTCCGCGAGCAGCGCAGCACCGCAATGCCGCGCGGCGGCGGACATCAGGACAACAGCATAGTCGGCGAGGTTGGAAAGACGCATTTTTCTCGATTCGCTGGGGGTTAAAAACTAAACAAGACTGATTTAGTCTCATTTATCCAACATTGCAAGCATAGCGCGGGTTCAAGCGATTCTAGAAAGGCTCGAACATGCTTCCAATTCTTCCAATCAGGTGTCGGAAATCAGCGGTGCAATCTTGCCCTTCAAATCGCCGCGCTGATCGATCAATCGCGCGATTTCGCCCTCACCCACCCGGAGTTGAGTCGGAGTCACACCGGCGAAAAATTTCACTTCGCGAATCATGTGCGACTGGTCGTAGAAAGCATCTACCAGATGAAGCAGCTCTTCCTGATTATGTTCGGCATAGGCCCGTGCCGCCCGCAATGCCCGATATTTGCGCGCCAGATATTTCGGCGGCATGCCATAGAGCTTGTTCACCGTGCGCAGTACCTGTCGCGAGCTTTGCGTCGACCGCTCCATCAACCCGCTGATCGGCGGCGAAGGCTCCGATGACAACCACTCGTCGACCATCTTGGTAAAGGCGGCCGTTTCCGGCTTGAGCCGCGGTTTCAGCGCCCGGTAGACTTTGTCGGCCCAGGCAACCATCTCTTCGGGAGTCTGGCAGCCGCGCAGATATTCCAGATTCTTGTCAATCTCGTGGGTGAAGACCTCGGCGGCATTGACCGCCTTGTCGGTATATTCTGCCGCCGATTTCCGCGTGGAAATCGCCCAGCCCGCGGGCAATACGCCAACGCCGAACATCCGGAACGGTCCGGTTACCTCAACGTGCATCGCTCCTGTCGAAGGCCCTTGCAGCACCGCGCCCTCGTGCGAAAAACTGCTGCCATCGGCGAAGCTTATGACCGCGCTGCCCTCGAGCAGAAAGCGCAACTGCGCGATGGCGGCTCTCTCGTTATCTGCAAAGCGCGGCTGATCATCCTCGAAAAGATAATAGACCGAGACGAGGTCCCGGACATCTTCTGCAGGCGCATAATATCTCAAACTTACCAAATCACGACCCCTCGATCTGTCCCTCCCCCAGGTTCAGATTCCACATGGAATGCGCTTTTATAGCAAAGAAACATAGTTAAAAAAAAGGCCTGACCAAAATAATGGTCAGGCCAATAAGGAAAAGAACTCCGATACCGTCAAATTATGATGGCAAGAGCCCTTCGGGTCGCCCCATTGCTATGCACCGGTAATGGATCGGCTTTATTGGACAAATACGACAGATTCCGAACATAGTTTTGACATTTAAGGACAATCGGTTCGGATCAGGCTCATAATTCAGCTGTTCGAAGCGATCCAGGCGTCAACCCGCTCTTCCATTATGTCGAGCGGCACCGGACCACTTTTCAGAATCACGTCATGGAACGCGCCCATGGTGAATGTGTCGCCCAGGGCCTCCTGTGCCCGCGTTCGAAGCTCGAGTATTTTCAGCTTTCCAATCATATAGGCGGTCGCCTGGCCGGGATAGACGATGTAGCGCTCGATCGCCTTGCGGATGTCGCCGTCAGGATTGGGCGTATTGTCCGTCAGATATTGAATCGCCTGTTCGCGACTCCAGCGCTTGTCGTGGATACCGGTATCGACAACCAGCCGGCAAGCGCGCCACAATTCCATGCCGAGACGGCCAAAATCGGAATAGGGGTCGGTGTAAAAGCCCATGTCCTTGCCCAGTTCTTCGCTATACAGGCCCCAGCCCTCAGAATAGGCAGTCACTCCGCCAAATTTGCGAAAGGCGGGCAGATCGCCCAATTCGGTCTGGATTGCCAGTTGCAGGTGATGGCCGGGCAAGGCTTCATGATAGGCCAAAGCTTCCAGCTCGGTTTTCGACATGCTTTTGAGGTCATAGAGATTGACATAATAAGTGCCCGGCCGTGAACCGTCGGGTGCAGGCCGCTGGTAGAAAGCCTTGCCTGCCGATTTTTCACGGAACGCCTCGACCGGCTTGATCACAAAGGGAGCATTGGGCAGCGTATTGAAAAATTCCGGCAGCTTCTTTTCCATTGCTGCAAGCTTGCTATTGGCGTCCGCCAGATAATCCTCGCGGCTGGTGTAGAAATATTGGTCGCCGGTGCGCAAATGGACGAAAAATTCCTGCAAGCTGCCTTCAAAGCCCACATCCGCCATGATCTTGCGCATCAGTCCGTGAATGCGCGCAACATTGTCGAGACCAATCTGATGGATCTCGTCCGCGCTCAGATCTGTCGTCGTATAATTTTTCAGCCGCTCTGCGTAATAGGCAGCGCCGTCGTCGAACCGCCAAATACCGTCGCCGTCGCTGGCCATTGCCTGCTGACGCTCCATTTCGGCAATCAGTTTCTCATAGGCGGGCTGCAGGCTGTCGATCAGCGCCTCTTCGCCGCGGGCGATCAACTCTGCCTTCTCACTATCGGCGATATCGAGCGCGTTCACCTTCTTCTTCAAATCCGCAAAAATCGGCGAGTCATCACCTTCATCAAACGGCGCGCCGGTGATCACGTTTCGGGTATCGCTAATAACGTATGGAAATACCCAGTCCGGCACCATGATACCATCATCTGCACGTTCGGCAGACTGCGCAACAAGCGTTTCAATGAGCGGACCAGCACCAAAGAGCCGGCTGACATATGCGCCCGCATCGGCCTTGTTGGCGACCCGGTGAATATTGATCATGAACGCCGGAATCTGGCTTTGCGCGCCATTCATCTGGTCAAAAATATAGCTGTTGCGACGGAACGGGAAAGCATTGCTGGAGCGCTCCGCCCTTGCTTCAAACAGACGGTAGCTCAACTGGCCGGCTTCGCTCAGCTGGTCCTTGTCAAATGCCGCTTTCATTTTCGCAAGCGCAGCCTGACCGCGTTCATATTGCTCGATCGCGGCGGCCTCGCTCGGATCATCCCATTTGCCATAATCGGCGTCGCGAATACCGCGATAGGCTTTCGATACGGGCGAATGGGCGAGTTCCTGATCGTCATAATCTTTGAAAAGTGCGGACAGCTGGGCGTTGATGTCCTCCTTCGCCTCGCTTGCAACTTCGCTGGCCTGTGCATGGCTTGCAGATGCGACGGAGACGGCGGTCAATGCCAAGGCAGAAGCGGCAGTCAGCAACAAATATCTCATCCAAAATCTTCCTTATCCGATAGAAATTTCCCCGGCCTTATCATCCTGTTTGAATTTGCACAAATCGACTGGCGCGCCCATCGCTCGCCTCGGCCGAAGCCCTTCCGGCAATTGCCGGTTGCTGGTGCGATTGTCCGACGGTAGGTCTGCTGCACCATGAATGCACATTCACCGGACGCATTGATCATCGGCGGCGGCCATAACGGTCTGGTCTGCGCCTATTATCTCGCCCGCGCCGGGATGAAGGTGCGGATATTGGAAGCCCGCGACGTGATCGGCGGCGCAGCGGTAACTGAAGAATTCCACCCTGGTTTCCGCAACAGCACGGCAAGCTACACGGTCTCGCTCCTGCAACCGAAAATCATCGCCGACATGGGACTGGTGGATCGCGGCTACCGGGTGGTCGAGCGGCCCAAGAGCAACTTTTTGCCGCTTGGCGGTGGCGAATATTTGCTTGTCGGTGGCTCTCTCGAAACCACGCAAATGGAGATCGCGCGATTCTCCCAGGCGGATGCGACGCGCCTGCCGGAATATTATGCCATGCTGGAATCGGCAGCACAGATATTGCGCGAACTGGCACTGGAAATCCCGCCGAATGCCGGGAGCGGAGTCCATGCCATGCTGGCGGGCATTAAGACCGCCCGCCGGTTCACCCGGCTATCGGTGCTGGAACAACATAATATCCTCAAGCTGTTCACGCTCAGCGCCCGCGAGCTGCTCGACCAGTGGTTTGAAAGCGTGCCGATCAAGGCGGCTTTCGGTTTTGATGCCATAGTCGGCAATTACGCCAGCCCCGACACGCCGGGCAGCGCTTATGTCCTGCTCCATCATGTCTTCGGCGAGGTCAATGGCAAGCAGGGACAATGGGGCCACGTGATTGGTGGCATGGGGCGCATAACCGAACTTATGGCGGATGCCTGCGAAGAAGCGGGAGTCGAAATCAGCCTCGAAACACCGGTAAAAAAACTGCTGGTCGAGAACGGGACCGCAGTCGGAATATGCACCGCAGACGGCGAGCAAATCCATGCGCGAGAGATCATCGCCAATGTTGGCCCGAAGCTGCTCTATGACCGTCTAATTGACCCTGCCGACCTGCCTGCTGATTTCCGGAGCATGATGGCCGGCTATCAATGCGGTTCCGGCAGTTTCCGGATGAATCTGGCGCTGGACGGCCTGCCGGATTTCACCGACCTGTCAGGGACCGGGGATCATTTGAAATCCGGGATCATCATGGCGCCTTCGCTCGACTATATGGACAAGGCCTATCAGGACGCGCGGCGAGACGGCTGGTCGCGCAAACCGGTTGTCGAAATGCTGATCCCCAGTCTTGTCGACGACAGCCTGGCCCCCGCCGGCCAGCATGTCGCAAGCCTGTTCTGCCAGCAATTTGCGCCCGAATTGCCAGAGAACCGCCATTGGGACGACGAACGCGACGCAGCAGTGGAAGCGATACTGGACGTTGTCGAAAGTCATGCGCCGGGCTTTCGCAAACTGGTCCTCGGGCAGATGGCGCTGTCTCCGCTCGACCTGGAACGCAAATTCGGCCTGACCGGTGGCGATATATTTCACGGCCGCATGTCGCTCGACCAGCTTTGGGCGGCGCGGCCGGTGATCGGTGCTGCCATTTATAAGGGGCCACTCAAGAGCCTTTATATGTGCGGTTCGGGAACCCATCCGGGCGGCGGTGTGACCGGCGCACCGGGCCATAATGCTGCCAAAGCCATCCTGCGGGAGCGCAGCTTTCTGGGTCGTTTGCTTGGCTGACGCTACGGCAGGCTAGCCAAATCAGCTGCCTATTGCACCCGCCCGCCGAGAGGGATAGCTTCCGCCACTTGGGATGGGAGACTCACTATGCGCAAATCACTGATGTTGGCAGCATGCACGGCTGCTCTGGCTTTATCGGGCTGTTCGAAAATCAACGAGGGTGACGACAGCGCCGCAGAGGTTGCGAATACCGAATATCCCGAGCAGGTATTCTGGGGCGACACCCATCTCCACACCGACAATAGCATCGACGCGTTCGGTTTCGGCAACCGGCTGGACGCCGAGAACGCCTTGAGATTCGCTCGCGGCGAAGAAGTTACCGCCACCAAGGGGGCCAAAGCCAAGCTGTCCCGGCCACTCGATTTTCTGGTGATTGCCGACCATAGCGATGCAATGGGCGCCACCAAGGCGATCATGGAAGCGCCGCGCATTGCCTTGCTGACCAATAAATTCCTGCTCCGCTGGCACGATATGATGAACGAGAGCGACGAGGGCTCGTTGCGGGTAACGGCGGAACTCATTGATGGAGCGGCCAAAGGCACATTGCCTACGTCGCTTACCGATCCGGAAGAATCGCGGGAACGCACAGCCGATCTCTGGGAAAAGCACGGCGAGACCGTCGACCAGTATAATGAACCCGGAAAGTTCACCGCCTTCATGGGCTTTGAATATACGTCGATGCCGGATGGCGACAATCTGCACAGGGTTGTGATGTTCCGAGACAGTCCCGACAAAATGGGGGATACCATACCTTATGGTGCGCTCGGATCGCAGGACCCGGAAAAGCTCTGGGCCTATATGGCTGCCTACGAGGAAAAAACCGGGGGCAAGGTGCTCGCCATTCCGCACAACAGCAATGTCTCGAACGGACGTATGTTCGCGATGAACAAATTCGACGGCAGCCCGATTGACGCAGCCTATGTGAAGACCCGGGCGTTGCGCGAACCGATTGTCGAGGTCACCCAGATCAAGGGCGACAGTGAAACCCATCCGTTTCTGTCTCCCAATGACGAATTTGCCGATTTCGGTGTTGCTGGTTGGGACCAGTGCAACCTGAGCTGCACGAGAGATATGCCGCCTGAAAGCTATGGTGGCAGCTATGTTCGCGAAGCGCTGAAGCGCGGGCTGGAGCTGACTCTTGCCGTCGGCGCCAATCCCTTCAAATTTGGCATGATCGGTTCGACCGACAGCCATACCTCGCTGGCGACGGCGGACGAGAATAATTTCTTTGGCAAGCACAGCGGCAACGAGGCCAATAACAAGGCGCGCGGCCTAGACCCGCAAAATCTCGGGACCCGGGAAGGTCGCTTCGGCTGGCATTATCTGTCCAGCGGCTATGCCGCCGTCTGGGCGACCAGCAACACGCGCGAAGCCATTTTCGATGCGATGATGCGCCGTGAAGTCTATGCGACAACCGGTCCGCGGATGCAGGTCCGCTTCTTCGGCGGCTTTGATTTCACCGCTGACGATGTCGCTGATCTGGTCAAGACCGGCTATTCCAAAGGCGTCCCGATGGGCGGCGATTTGAGCGGCGGCGATGGCGAAGCTCCCAAATTCCTGATCAGCGCGCTGATGGACCCGGAAAGCGGCAGTCTCGACCGGATCCAGGTGATCAAGGGCTGGGTCGATGCAACGGGCAAGAGCCAGGAAAAAATCTACAATGTCAGCTGGAGTGATGCCGACACCCGCAAACTTGGCGCCAATGGCAAGTTGACTGCAGTGCCCAATACGGTTGATCTGACCAAAGGCACTTGGGACAATGCGACTGGCGCACCAGAGCTCGTTACCTTCTGGCAAGACCCCGATTTCGACGCCAATCAGAACGCATTTTATTATGTGCGTGTGCTGGAAATTCCGACGCCGACTTGGCCAATCTATGATGCGCTAAAATTCAAGCTGACCCTGCCCGATTCTGTGATCAAGATTCAGCAGGAACGCGCCTATAGCTCGCCGATCTGGTACACGCCGACGGCTTAGGCTCGCTAAACCAATCAGCCGGGGCCTGTCACTGGACGGGCCCCGCAATCCTTTGACATGCTGCGGCTCAACTTCATGGGTTATCCGATAATGTTGCGTAAGTTTATTAAAGAACCGCTGGTCCATTTTCTCGGTGGCGCGCTGCTCATCTTTGCTTTCTTCTGGGCCACCGGCAGCGACCGTGACCCGGCCGACTATGCAATCAATATCGATGAAACAGATATTACCCGGCTCGAGACCAGCTGGGTCCAGAACTTCCGCCGGGCACCGACGCAAGCGGAGCTCGACGGCCTGATCGATCAGGAGATCGCCGAAGAAATCTATTATCGCGAAGCCTTGAGGCTGGGGCTGGACAAGAATGATCCGGTGATCCGGCGGCGGCTGTTTACCAAGATGCGCTTTGTCGACGGCGAGGAAAGTGCGCTTGTCGAACCAGACGATGCGGTTCTGCAGCAGTGGATGGACGAGCATCCCGGCAAATATGCCCTGCCTTCACTATATGATTTCGAGCAGATTTACCTCGGACAGATCAGCGCCGCCGACGCACGTCAGCGCATCGATCAACTGAACGAAGGAGCGCAGCCCTCCACTTTCGCACAATCTCTGTCCATGCCCGAGACGCTCGCAAGAGCCGGCACCGCGGACATTGCCCGCCAGTTCGGCGACCGCTTTGCCGAACAGTTGGACAAGCTGGAAACCGGCATCTGGAGCGGTCCGGTCGCCTCGGGCTTTGGCGCCCATGCGGTCAAGATTTCCGCGAAGGCGCCGGGCCAGAAAGCATCTCTGGACGATGTCCGGCAGAGGGTCGTCAACGACTGGCGCGCGGCACAGCAAGCCGAGCAAAAGGAAAAAGCGCTTGCCCGGTACAAGGCGCAATATGAAGTCACGGTGGCTGGCCGCCCATGAACCGCTGGCTTGCCGTTCTGTGTGTCTGTTTCACGCTCGCTCTGTGCCCGACCAGCGCCCGCGCAGACGAGCTGCGTCCGGCCTATATCGAAATGACCGAACAGTCGCCGGGCCAATGGTCACTGCTGTGGAAAGCTTCGGCCAATTCACGCCTTGGCCATAGCGGTGAAATTATCGTCCCCGCTAACTGCAAAGTCGAAGGCGAGCGCCAGCGCGAATTTGCCGGCAGCAATATTCTTACCCGTCTTTCGCTGCGCTGCGACGGATCCATGCAGGGGCAGACTATCGGTCTGAAAGGGCTGGAGCTGTCGACCACCGATGCGCTGGTTCGCATTGCCCCGATAGACAGCCCCATGCAGACGGTGCGGCTGACCCCGGACCAGCCATCCGCGACTCTGGCCAAGCCATCCGCGATCTCCAATGTCGCGGCAACTTACACAATCCTCGGCGTCGAACATATCCTGCTCGGCTTCGATCATCTGTTCTTTGTGTTGGCTCTGGTGCTGCTGCTAAAGGGCGGCTGGCTGGTCGCCAAGACCGTCACTGCTTTCACGGTCGCGCATAGCATCACGTTGGTCGGGACGACGCTCGGCTGGCTGTCGCTGCCTTCGCAGCCGGTTGAAGCGGTGATTGCGCTGTCGATCATCTTTCTAGCGGTCGAGGTGGTGAAAGCCAAACCCGATGACCGACGCCTTTCGGAACGCTTCCCGTGGATCGTGGCCTTTCTGTTCGGTCTGCTTCACGGATTCGGTTTTGCTGGCGCACTAGCCGAAATCGGTTTGCCGGAAGGTGACGTTCCCCTTGCCTTGCTGACATTCAATCTGGGCGTCGAAATCGGCCAGCTGGCCATCGTCGCTGTCGCTCTGGCGGTCCTTTACGGCATCCGGAAATTGCGCGGCAACTGGCTGCATCCGGCAAAAACCGCGACCGCCTATGGTATCGGCATCATCGCCACTTACTGGTTCGTCGAACGGATGATCGCCTGAACCGGATCAATTATCAGCGCCGCCAAGCTGCGCCACTCTCAGTTCGATCTTTTTCATTTCAGCCAGCAATGACAACAGGTTCATCCGGTCAAAGATCCACATCTTCAGCAAGCCTACCGCCTGGAACAGCATCAGGAAACCGGCGGACCAGAGGATCGTCTCCCGTATCTGCTCGGCCTGAAAAGCCTGCCAGCCGCAGTAAAGCGCGAGCAGGAAAAGGACGAAGGTGACCACGGTCACCATATAGGACCAGAAACGCATGGGCCCGTGCATTGTCGCGCCGAGCTGATCGAACAGTCCCCGGCCATTTTCCAGATCGGCCAGAAAGGCTTTATCGTCCGCGTTCAAGGCCGCGCCCAGTTGATCATCAAATTTTGTCATGTCATTCTCCTTCATCAATCTGATTATCGTCAAGCGCAGCTTTCAACTGGCGCCGCGCATGAAATAGCCGTGATTTGGCAGTGCCGACCGGTACATCAGTCACCACCGCGATTTCACGGATTGTCAAACCTTCACTGAAATAGAGCGTTGCCGCCGTTCGATGGTCATCGCTGAGGCTCTCGAATGCCTGTGCGATTGTCACTCTGGCTTCACCGGCCGGGGGGACCACTGGATCGCTGCCCCCCTCCCCCGTCCAATTTCGGTGTCGCTGGTTTCGCCTGATCCTGTCGGCACATTTGTGGTGGAGGATCGTATAAGCCCAGGCAGGGAATCGAGACGGATCGCGCAAAGTCCGCCAACCCCGGCAAATTCCGGTCCAGGCATCCTGAACCGCTACCCGGGCCTGATCTTCATCGCGCAGCAACCGGCAAGCGGTTCGCATCAATCGCGGATACCAGCGAGCGGCCAGTCGTTCGCCTGCACGACTGTCTCCAGCCTGCACACGCGCCAGCAGCAACTCGTCATATATTCGCTCGGTTTCGCTATAACGCTCAGACATGCTTTTGGCCTTTACTCCGATAGTCGGAGCAAAGGCCAAAAGGTTCATCTAGCCAAAAATATTTTGGATAAATTATCCGGCAGGCGGTCTGTGTGCGTCTTCCGACCAATCCTGCCGCGCAGCCCATTCTTCGAGCGTTTCGAATTCAACTTCCGGCAGACGCTGCTGCATGAAGTCGGTGTCCACTTCGAAGGGCCTTGTAACGTTGTTATTGTTATATTCGTAGAATGCGGTGATCCCGGCAGCCATGGTTTCGCGGTTTTCCGGTGGCACATCGTCACCAAAGGCTTCAACCAGATAGTCCCCGAATTCTTTCGGCGTGCAGGGGTCATATTTGATTTCATGTCCGAACACACGGGACAGGGTCTCGGCCACTTCCGGCGGTCTCAGGCGCTGTGGTCCACCGATGTTCATCCAGGACCCTTCAAAGTCCGGCCGATCCATCGCGGCAACCATGCATTTGCCGACATCGTCGAGGCTGATCCAGTTGGCCTGAAGATCGGCGTTGTGTGGATAGACATAGCGTTTTTCATCGATAATGAACGGCCGCGCCCAGTTGGTCAGCAGATTGTCCATGAACAATACCGAACCGAATACGGTCGCCGGCATGCCGGAACGGAAAATCTCGTTCACCGCGATGGTGTTGTTGCCATAAGTGAAAGGATCGCCCGGACGCTCGGGAATCCAGCTCGAAGTGTTCCAGACAAACCGCTCGGTGCCAGCTTCCTTGGCGGCGGCTGCCACTTTGCCAACCATAGAAGCGCGATCTTCACGGGCCTGCAATGGATGGGTATAGAAAACGGCATCCGATCCTTCAAAAGCCGGGACCCATGTCGATTCATCGCTGAGATCGATCTGGCGGCATTCGTCGGCAACATTAGAGCCGCCCAGATCCGGCGTTTCACTGCGTGACAAGGCGCGGACCTTGTGACCCGCTGCTGCCAATTGCCGTATTTGTGCAAGACCTTGCCGGCCGGTTGCACCCACGACTGATACCAATGCCATGATTCTCTCTCCTTTTGCGTTTGTAGCAACGCTAGAGGCGAATATGCAGAGCCCCAATGCTCCATTTTGTCAGGACATTTTTGTTAGGGTTCGGTCAGGACGCCTCTTTCGTCAGCATCGCCTGCCAGCGCTGCATGCCGGAAATCCAGCGCTCGGGATTTTCACCCTTCTGCTTGATATAGTCACCGACAACGGGATGAGGCAATATCAGGAACCGCTCGTCGCCGACCGCCTCCACGCAAATATCGGCGACATGCTCAGGCGTCACGATACCGTCCTTGGCAACGGTGGAAGTGTCGACACCGGCGATCATCGGCGTATCAACGCCCTGCGGGCAGAGGACAGAGACTTTCAGTCCTTCGGCGCCATGGGTGATGGCCAGCCATTCGGCGAAGCTGACCGCAGCATGTTTTGTTACCGAATAAGGCGCGGAACCGATCTGCGCGAGAAGCCCGGCGGCCGAGGCAGTGTTGAGCAAATAGCCGCCACCACGCTCCAGCATCTTCGGCACCAATATCCGCGCGACACGAATATGGGCCAGTACATTGATGTCCCAGATATTCTGCCAGTCCGCATCATCCACTTCGACACCGCCGCCAGTAATGATGCCGGCATTGGAGACGAACAGATCGATCGGACCGATATCGGCTTCCACGGTTTCGATAAGATTGCTGATATCCGCGGCCAGTGACACATCGGTTTTGATCGCTACTCCGCCAATTTCATCGGCGACTGCTTGCGCGCCGGCGAGATCACGGTCCGCGCAGATGACTTTCTTTGCGCCCTCCGCTGCAAACCTGCGGGCCATCGCCGCCCCGATACCACTGGCGCCGCCGGTGATGACGATAATCTTGTCTTTCAAATCCATTTTGATCTTGTCCCGCTTGAATAAATTAATCACTCGCTTAAAGATGCGGAGCGGTTAGAACAAGGACAAGATTACCCGCGGGCCGAAGCTCGCCCGAAAGTCTAGCCCGGAACAAAGGAGAGTGTAATGTACAGTCACATGATGGTCGGATCGAACGATATCGACCGCTCGAAGAAATTCTATGATGCGTTGTTCGCAAGTGTCGGTGGACCGGAAGCCATGGTCGATCCAAAGGGTCGCCTGATGTATATTCATAACGGCAGCATATTCATGGTCACGCCGCCAATAGACGGCCAGGACGCCACCTGCGGCAACGGCATGACCGTCGGATTTGCCATGGAAAATCCCGAGCAGGCCGATGCCTGGCACAAGGCTGGCGTAGCAGCGGGTGGCACTGCCATTGAAGACCCTCCGGGTGTTCGCGACAATCCGGGCATGAAACTCTATCTCGCCTATTTGCGTGATCCGGATGGCAACAAGCTCTGCGCCCTGCACCAGATGGGTTGAAGCATATGCCGGACAAAAAAATCCGGATTGGCGGTGCGAGTGGTTTCTGGGGCGAAAGCGCCATGGCCACTCCGCAGCTGCTCGGTGCGGGCGTGGATTATCTGGTCTATGATTATCTCGCCGAAATCACCATGTCGATCATGGCGCGCGCGCATGCCAAGGATCCGGCAGCCGGTTTTGCCGGGGATTTCATCAGCGCCGTCCTGAAACCCCATGCCAAGGCGATTGCAGCGCAAGGGGTGAAAGTCATTGCCAACGCAGGCGGCGTCAATCCCGCGTCCTGCGGCGAGGCAGCGCGCGCCTTAATCAAGGAACAGGGGCTGGACCTCAAGGTTGCGGTGATCACTGGTGACAATCTGCTGGCCGATCTGGATAAAATTGCAGCCAGCGCACCAACCGAAATGTTCACCGGCGCGGCTTTTCCAGCCAAGGAAAAAATCGCCAGCATCAACCCCTATCTCGGCGCCTTTCCGATAGCCCGGGCGCTGGCCGAGGGTGCGGATATCGTCATCACCGGCCGCTGCGTCGACAGCGCGGTTACGCTTGGTGCCTGCATTCACGAATTCGGCTGGTCGGCGAGCGACTATGACTTGCTCGCCAGCGGAAGTCTGGCGGGCCATTTGCTGGAATGCGGACCCCAAGCGACCGGCGGCAATTATACCGACTGGGAAGACGCCGGCGACATATCCAATATCGGTTATCCGATTGGCGCAGTCTCAGCCGATGGATCGTTCACGGTCAGCAAACCAGAAGGCACCGGCGGTTGTGTGACAGTCGGAACGGTGTCCGAGCAAATGCTCTATGAAATCGGCGATCCGCAGGCCTATATGCTGCCCGATGTGGTGTGCGACTTCTCCGATGTCGAAATCACCCAGACCGGTCCGGATATGGTCCGCGTCTCGCCTGCAAAAGGCTATCCGGCTCCGGACCATTACAAGACCTGCCTGACCTATGGCGAGGGCTTTCGCGGCGGGACCTATCTAAGCTTTTACGGCTTTGACGCCGCCCGAAAGGCGCAGAAATTCTGCGACAATGTCTTTGTCCGTGCCAACAAGATACTGCGCGGTCATAATCTCGGCGATTATAGCGAAACCAGCGTCGAACTGATCGGCGCGGAAAGCCAGTTTGGCGAATATGCCTCCGGCCATGAACCGCGCGAAGTGGTCGCGAAAATCGCGGCCAAGCATAGCGAAGCCGCGGCGATCGGCATATTGCTCCGCGAACTGACCGGCCTGGGTCTGGCGACTCCCCCGGGACTAGGCAGCTTTTCCGGTGCACGCGCAAAACCGTCGCCCGTGGTGCGGCTGTTTTCCTATCTCACGCCGAAAGATGCCGTGACCATCACGATCGATGTCGACGGCACAAAAACCGCATTTCAGGACACCCAAGGTCAGGCTTTCGACCCGGCCACCGTCATCCGTCCACAGCCTCCGCAAGCCCCGGACAAACCGGACGCCGCGGTCACCGTTCCACTGGTCCAGCTCGCCTGGGCCCGTTCTGGTGACAAAGGCAACAAGGCCAATATCGGTGTGATCGCACGTGACCCGGCCTACCTTCCCTATATCTGGGCGGCACTCACGCCGGGCTCGGTCGCCAAGCGTTTCGCCCATTTTATCGAAGGGGGCGCCAATGCGGCAAAAGTCGAAAAATATTATATGCCCGGCTCCCACGCGATCAATTTTCTGATCGACGCCGTGCTCGGCGGCGGCGGTGTCGCGAGCATAAGAAATGATGCGCAAGGCAAAGGCTATGGCCAGATATTGCTTGCCCATCCGGTCACCATACCGGCTGCGCTGGCGGACAGGCTGGACGACCAAAAAGGAATATCTAAATGATGCAGGAAGCCCGGGATTTCAAAGACGAAAGCGACACGCTGGCGGCCGTGCTCGCCGATGCGGGTGATGATGTTTTTGCCAAAGTCACCCAGTTCAAGAGCTGGACGATAGAGGATGTCATCGGCCATCTGCATATCTGGAACGCCGCGGCGCTGATGACCCTGCAGGATCCGGACGCCTTCAAGCAGTTCATCCGGGACATGATGGGCGCGTTCAAGACCGGCAAGGGCCATGTCGATGTGCAATATGAATGGCTGGACCAGCATGCCGGCGGAATTCGTGGCAAGGCCCTGTTCGATGCCTATTGCGATTACTATCCAAAGCTTGCCGCTGCTTATGGCGAAGCCGACCCCGAACTTCGCGTCGCCTGGGCCGGGCCTGACATGACCACGCGCTCGAAGATCATCGCCCGCCAGATGGAGACCTGGTCGCACGGACAGGAGATATTCGACATATTGGGGCAGCAACGGCAGGATGGCGACCGCATTCGCAATATCGCCCATCTCGGCGTCACCACCTATGGCTGGACCTTCCGCAATCGTCGTCAGGAACCGCCCGCACCGAAACCCTTCGTCCAGCTGACCGCACCATCGGGTGCCATCTGGGAATGGAATGATCCACAAGAAGATAATATGGTAAGAGGCAGCGCGGTTGAATTTTCACAAGTCGTGACCCAGACCCGCAATATCGACGACACCGCGCTCGAGACTGTCGGCGATACCGCCCGCCAGTGGATGGAAATCGCCCAATGTTTCGCCGGTGGACCGGAAACGCCGCCGGCCAAGGGAAAACGGAGTGCCGTAACCAGCTGAATGGAGAAGATGATGACCACCAGCGATCGCATCGCCGCTCTTGCCTCGTTCTTTTCCTGCTCGCAGGAAGAGGCCAAGCGAGTGGATGCCGCGACCCGGCTGGTCCATTATCGCCACAAGGACATTCTGGCCCATCAGGGCGATCTCGGAGCCAAGCTGTGGATCGTGCTCGAGGGCCGGGCGCAGCTGCAGATCATCGGCATGGATGGCCAGACCAAATTGCTCGCATCCCATGGTCCCGGCGAATTATTCGGGGCCTATCCGCACGAACGGATCGTGATTTCCGATATCGTGGTGCAGAACCGGCTGACGGTTCTGGAAATTCCGACTTCCAAGATGTCCGCCCTGCTGCAGGAGGAGGCGCAGATCGGCAGTGGTTTGTCCAAAATATTGGGCCGGCAATATAATGCGGTGCTTGACCGGATGGCGGCGCGCATCACCCTGACCGCCAATGGCCGGGTCTATGCCGAATTGCTGCACGAAGCGGGCGAGGAAGGCCGGATAGCACCCCCGCCGGTGATCGCCGCGCTGGCTCTATCCGCCCAGACCACGCGCGAAACCGGTTCGCGGGCGATCAACGCGCTGGAACGGCGCGGGATCATCCGGCGCGATGACGAGCGGCTGGAAATCCTGTCGCGCGGGCTGCTCGAGGAAATGGTGGTCTGAACCGCGGCGCTCAGGCGAGGGACCATAGAGACAGCGGGCCGTGCGCGCTCTGCAATTCACCGATCTCCTCGACCGCATGCTTGCCCGGTTCAAGCGTCAAAACCATCGCGGATTTATAGTCGGTCAGAACCGCTCCGCCGCCCGAAGCGCGCGCCATATCACCGGCCTGTTGCAGCAGCGAGGCCGCCGGCCTTTGCGGATCCATGATATCGATCAGCAGGCTGATCCGGCTGTCGGCATTGTGCTGCAGCAGCGACCGGCCGGTCGCCAGCAGCTCCGCTATATTGGTTGAAATCCTGTATTGGGCATCGCCGGCAGTCTGAAATTCGCGAACAGCTTCGGGAATTTGTGACAGCGCATCCCGGTCAAGACCATCCACCCAGAGAATCGCAGCAACCTCTCTGGTCTCGTCGTCCGAGAGCGCGGTGATCGATTGGTGATCCGCCTTGCGGGCGACGGATATGGCAAATTGATCATGACCGCTATCGGCCCAAACCAGATGCTGATGGCGCGGTGCATCGCCGCTGCCGGTGATGGTCAGCGCCTTGGGCCTGCTCTTCAGCACCCCGGCATTGCGGACGCATTGCCCCATGGCAACCAGATCGGCCAGCTCCACCGCAACCCCGATCGACCGTTCTTCCTCGTCGGGCAGCTCGGCCAGCTCATCGAGCCGGGCCGCTGCCTCGACCAGCGCGTCAAAGCGGGCGAGCCAATGGTCCCCAAAAGGTGCAACCGACAATTCACGAAAGCGGTCAACCGGATAAGGAAATATGACATGCAGCTCCGCGCCCGCCTCGTGCAGCGCCTCAGCGATCAATATGTCCGCTCCCGCGGCCAGCGCGCCAAAGCCGAAACCCGGCTGTTCGCGTGCGATAATCGCGTCGATATCCTGCCGGATGGTCGGGTCTGTCTCGTCGAGCCCGATGATGCCACTGAAATAGAGGCTGGGAGGCGGTCGATGCCGGTCGAGCCAGGCAGCGTCCTTCCCCTGCTCGGCAAGAATCAGCTCAAACTGGCCTATGGTCGCGGCATGATCTTCCCAGGCCCGAGGCAGTTTCCCGATCCCGTCCGCCAGCGCCGACCGCGCCCCGGTTTCGTCGCCCAGCAACAGCAAGGCCTCCGCCCGCGTCGCGGCCCGCCAATAGGCATTTTCGCCCTGCTCCGGATCGCTTTCGAGCAACGCCAACGTTTCCCGCGCCAGCGAC
>JBALUX010000045.1:0-17641 GCA_036963725.1 Parasphingorhabdus sp.
GGCATCGCGCCGACCGAGAGAATTGTCCTCGACGGGCTAGCCGGGTTGCGACCGGGAACCGAGGTCAAGGCCAAGCTGATCGAAATGAAGCCTCGGTCCGAAAATACCGCCCCTGTATCGATTCCGGCAAAAGCGCCGCAGCCAACCGATGCCAAGCCGGTGGCATAATAATGAAATTCTCCCATTTCTTTATCGATCGGCCGATCTTCGCAGCGGTGCTGTCGATCCTGATCGTGATCTTCGGTATCGTTGCCTATCCGAGCCTGCCGGTCGCGCAATATCCCGAAATCGCGCCACCGACTGTCATCGTTAGCGCTACTTTCCCGGGCGCGACTTCGGAAACCCTGGCAGAAACGGTTGCGGCACCGCTGGAAGAGTCGATCAACGGAGTAGAGGACATGATTTACATGTCGTCCTCTTCCACCGGTGACGGCAATGTGTCGATCACCGTGACTTTTGCACAGGGGGTCGATGTCGATCAGGCACAGGTTCTGGTCCAGAACAGGGTTTCCACCGCTGAACCGCGGCTGCCGACCGAAGTCCGCCAAATCGGTGTGACCGTCCTCAAGAATTCGCCGGACATATTGCTGGTATCGACCTTCTATTCCAGCGATGGGTCGCTGTCGCAGCAATATGTTTCCAACTATGTCAAATTGCAGGTCATTGACCGTCTGTTGCGCATTCCCGGTGTTGGCGGCGTCCGGCAATTCGGCGGGCGTGATTATAATATGCGTGTGTGGATCGACCCTGACCGGGCCGCAGCCCGCAATCTGACCGTTGACGAGATTACCAGTTCCGTCGGCGCGCAAAATGCCCAGGTATCGGCCGGTTCGATAGGCCAGCCACCGTTTAACGAAGGCGGCACCGCTTTCCAGCTGAACATTCAGACTGAAGGACGGCTTACCACACCGGAACAATTTGGCGCGATCATCGTCAAACGCGATGAAGATGGTCGCCTTACCAGGCTGCGTGATGTCGCGCGGATCGAGCTGGGCGCGCAGGATTACAGCATCAATGCCTATCTGAAAGGCAAGCCGACGACGGCTGTCGGTATTACCCAGTTGCCCGGGTCCAATGCGCTGGCAACCGCGGAAGCGGTCAAAACGGAACTGGCACGAGTGTCAGATGGCTTCCCTCCGGGCATGGCCTATGAAATTCCGTATAATCCGACGGAATATATCGAAGCGTCCATCGAAGCTGTGCAGAGTACGTTGATCGAGGCAATCATTCTGGTGGCCATCGTCGTTCTGCTGTTCCTGCAAAGCTGGAGAGCGGCGATCATTCCGATCATCGCAATTCCGGTATCGCTGATCGGGTCGCTGGCGATGCTCGCCGCCTTCGGCTTTTCTCTCAACAACCTGTCGCTTTTCGGCATGGTCCTGGCGATCGGCATCGTGGTGGATGACGCGATTGTCGTGGTCGAGAATGTCGAGCGTCTGATGGACGAACAGGGCCTGAGCCCGCTGGCCGCCGCGCACGAAACCATGCGCGAAGTGTCGGGCGCGCTGATTGCAATCGCGCTGGTACTCGCCGGCGTTTTCATTCCCACCGCATTCATTCCGGGTCTTTCCGGACAGTTTTATCAGCAGTTCGCGCTGACCATCGTGAGCGCGACGATCATTTCCGCATTTGTCTCCCTGACATTGTCTCCGGCGATTGCGGCGCTGCTGCTGAAGCCGAAGCAAGAGACCGATCTGCGGGACGGATGGCGCGGCTATCCGGCTCGTTTTGCCAGAGGATTTAACAGCGGATTTGACAAATTGTCGGAACGCTATGGCCGGCTGACGGGGCGCGCCGTCCGTATGCTGCTGATCGTTTCTGTTGTATATGCCTTGCTGATCGGCATGACGGCGTGGCGTTTTAGCGAAACGCCCACCGGATTCATTCCGGCTCAGGATCAGGGCTATCTGATTGGTATCATCCAAATGCCGCCCGGCGCGTCGTTGCAGCGCACCGATGAAATCCTCTCGGAGGCGCAAAAAATTGCGCTGGAGAACACGGCCGTCAAGGCGACTATCGCGATGGCCGGGCTCGACGGAGCAACCTTCAGTGTCGCTCCCAATGCCGCAACCATGTTCATTCCCTTGAAAGACCATGATCAGCGCGCCGATTCAGACACTGTCGCCAATGAATTGCGCGGTGCCCTGTCCACAATCACCGCAGGCAATATATTGATCGTGCCGCCACCACCGGTGAGGGGTATCGGAACCGGCGGTGGCTGGAAAATGATCGTCGAAGATCGCAGCGGCGCTGGACTGAAAGCGCTGCAGGACGTCACCATGAAGATGATGGCGGCGGCCAATGCGGAAGAAGGGCTATCCTCTGCCTTCACCACATTCAATACCAACACCCCCCGGCTGTTTGCCGATATTGACCGGGAACGGGCGGAGCAGATGGGCGTGCCGGTCGAGAATATATTCTCGACTTTGGGCACCTATCTGGGTTCGACCTATATCAACGACTTCAATTATCTGGGTCGCACTTTTCGCGTGACGGCCCAGGCCGATGCCGCCCACCGTGACCAGATCAGCGATGTCGGCAGGCTGAAAACCCGGTCGGCCGCGGGCAATATGGTGCCGCTGGATGCAGTGATGACTCTGAAGAATGACAGCGGCGCTTACCGCGTTGTGCGTTACAATCTTTACCCATCGGCAGAATTGCAGGGCGATACCGTCAGCGGATTTTCCAGCGGACAATCGCTCGAAACGATGGAAAGACTGGCGACTGAAATCATGCCGCAGGGCTTTAACTACGAGTGGACGGAACTGGCCTTCCAGCAACAGCAGGCGGGCAATACGGCCACGCTGATATTCGGCCTGGCCGTCATCTTCATTTTCCTGCTGCTGGCGGCGCAATATGAAAGTCTTGTGCTCCCGCTTGCGGTGATTCTGATCGTGCCGATGTGCCTGCTGGCAGCCATTCTCGGCATCAATCTAATGGGACTGGACAATAATATACTGACCCAGATCGGGCTGGTTGTCTTGATCGGCCTGGCAGCCAAAAATGCCATCCTGATTGTGGAATTTGCCAAACAGAATGAAGATGCGGGCATGGAATTGCTGGAAGCGGCCCGCAAGGCGGCGGCGCAGCGCTTGCGGCCGATCTTGATGACCTCCTTTGCCTTCATCCTCGGCGTGCTGCCATTGGTTATCGGCTCCGGACCAGGAGCGGAAATGCGCCAGGCTTTGGGTGTGGCGGTGTTTTTCGGCATGATTGGCGTAACGATTTTCGGCCTGTTGTTCACGCCCAGTTTTTACGTCATCGCCCGCAAGCTGGGTGACAGGTTGTCAAGGACAAAGGCTGATCCCGACCGGCAACTAAAATCCGCCACGGAGACCGCAGAATGATAAGGAAAATCGGCATAGCGCTTTCGGTTGCCGGCTTGTCTGCCTGCACAGTGGGGCCGGATTACCGGCCACCTGCGGCATTGTCAGATGGCTCTGCCACGCTGACCGAAACCGGAAATAATCCGAATATCACCGTCGCCGAACTGCCAGAGAAATGGTGGCGGTTATTTGATGACCCCGTGCTCGACAGGCTGGTCGACAAAGCCTTGCGCAACAACATCGACTTGCGCATCGCGGCGGCCAATTTGCAAAGATCTCGAGCCTTGCTCGCGGAAACCGGAGCAGGGCGCCTGCCAGTCACAACGGGCAGCTCGTCGGCGACACGCAACCGGACGGCTGCCTCCAGCACTTCGGCGGGCGGTTCGGGTCCGGTGACATATGACTATTTCTCGGTTGGCTTCGATGCTTCGTATGAAGTCGATCTGTTCGGCGGTGTCAGCCGGTCGATCGAGGCTGCCCGATCCGATTCGCAGGCCGCACAGGCGGCGCTCGATGCTGCCCGCGTTGCGATCGCTGCCGAAACCGCGCGGACCTATATGCTGGTCTGCTCTTTCGCGGTTCAGGCCGAGGTTGCCAGGGAAACGGCGGAACTGCAGGAAAAAACCCAGGATCTCACGCAACGGCTCCTGCTTGGCGGTCGCGCCAATCGCCGGGACGTCGACAGCGCCACCTTGCTGCTGGAACAGACTCGCGCGCAGATACCCCAATTTGATGCTGAACGCCGCGCATCCCTGTACGCGCTGGCCGTATTGACCGGCGATCCTCCCGCCGAGGCCGACAGCGAGGCGGCTGCCTGCGACGCCTTGCCCATGACCGGTACGGCAATTCCGGTCGGAGACGGTCGTACATTGCTTGCCCGTCGTCCCGATATTCGGCAGGCCGAACGGCAGTTGGCCGGTGATGTCGCCCGTATCGGCGTGGCGACTGCGCAGCTTTACCCGTCGATCAGCCTGCTGGGCGGCCTATCGCTTGGTGCAAACGGGGCCGGTGATTTGGGGAAGAGCGATTCCTTTGGCTATTCCATCGGACCGCTGATCAGCTGGAATTTTCCGTTCAACAATGCGGCCCGCGCGAAGGTGCGGCAATCCGAAGCCGTTGCTGACGGAGCACTGGCCCAGTTTGACAAGGTCATTCTGACCGCGCTTCAGGAAACCGAGCAGGCGTTAGCTCGCCTGGACGGGGCAATTGCCCGCGAACGCTCGCTCGGCAAGGCTGTGGCGGCCAGCGAAAGCGCCGCCCATATCTCCCGCTTGCGCTATGATTATGGTGCAGACAATCTGTTCCAGCTCCTGGATTCTGAAAAGGACAGGGCATCCGCGCGCGCCGCCGCGGCCGCAGCCGGAGCAGACCGTCTTGCTGCTCAAATCAGTCTGTTCAAAGCGCTGGGTGGAGGATGGCAAAATGCGCCAGACATCCAGGTGAAGCAGGTTGCGAGGGATTAGAGACAGGCTCCGAACGTTGGATATCGCCGGATTTTTCGTTCGATCTCCCGGTAAATAGCCTTCCAAATCTCATCTGCCGCAATTGATTGCGATTGAATTGCGGATGGAGCCCCTTCCAAAACCACTCCGGGATTTGCCCGGCAACCAACCGGAACTTGCCGCTCCAGCCGGCTTCTTCACGCGCCGATGGCGGGGGTAGCGAGTGTGCTGCCTCTGATCCAGTCCGGCAGGAGCCTGTTTCCGACCGCGTTCCGTCGGAGTTTTGCCGGCAATTTGCTTCCCTTCTCGTGGCCTGGATTCAGCAGAATGGCAGCAGAGGCTGAATTGCCTGCGGAAACGCCCGTAAACGCAATGGGTAGGGAAGATTATTGCGTGAAACATATGTTTAGTCTTGGCTTTTTGTCGGTCTGGAGAGAGCTCTCTCCAGCAAGCCGTGATGCTGTCATGCTATCGATATTGGCGGCGGGCAGCTGGTTCCTGATCGCGGGCAGCGAAGCCGAAAGCCGGTTTCGCGACTGGGCGTTTCAATATCCTGCCCATGCCATTGATCGTATCATTCTCGGTTTCATTCTATTCTCAATCTGCTCGACCATATTTGCATTGCGGCGATATGCGGATTTGCGTGCGGCGAATGTTGCGCGCGATACCGCTGAACAGCATTTGCTCGTCAAAGTATTTGAAGATCCGCTGACCGGATTGCTCAACCGCATCAAATTCCAGCGCATGGTCGAGGACAAGCTCGCCGCCAATATAGAAACGCAAGCGCAAAGCGCGATATTCTATCTCGATCTGGATGGTTTCAAATATGTAAATGATACATTTGGCCACAGTGTCGGCGACGTCATTCTGCAAAAGGTGACGCAGCGGCTTCATCTGGCAATGCGGGAAGTCAATCTCGACGACGCGCCGGTTGAAGATGTCGTGATTTGCCGAATGGGCGGCGATGAGTTCACCATATTCCTGAATCACTTTGAATCTTCTGCGCTGCCGCGAAAAATTGCACAGAGGATATTGCGGGCGATGGCAGAGCCGTTCGAGCTCGGCTCGAAGAGCATTTCGATCAGCTGCAGCATCGGCGTGGCCATGAGCCCGGAATTCGGCTTTGATTTTACCGCATTGCTGCGCGCTGCGGACTCCGCCATGTACCATGCGAAAAATGACGGAAAAAACTGCATCACCTTCTATTCGAAGGCAATTGATGACGATGCCCTGAGAATCTCCAATCTCGAGCAGGACCTGCGGAAGGCGCTGGCGGAAGGCCAGTTTGAATTATATTTCCAGCCGGTCTTTGACACCCACACGCTGAAAATCTCGTCTGCAGAAGCCCTGATCCGCTGGAATCATCCGACTTCGGGTCTGATAATGCCCGATACTTTTATCCCTGCTGCGGAAAAGCTGAACATCATCAACGAAATTGGCGAATGGGTGCTGATCGAGGCGATCAAGCGCATCGCGAAATGGTCGGAAGAAGGCATTCCGGTCAAGATTTCCATCAACGTATCGCCAAATCAGCTGCGCCAGATGGAGTTTGCCGCTCTCGTCAAAGCTTCCCTGGCATATTGGAAAGCCAAGCCTGAACTGCTGGAGCTTGAAGTCACCGAGAGCGCCTTCATGGAGCAAATGGAAATGGCCGCAGACCGGTTCACGCGGCTCAGTTCGATTGGCGTGTCGCTGGCAATGGACGATTTCGGCACCGGCTATTCAAACCTCGCCAAACTCACACAGCTGCCCTTCAAGCGATTGAAGCTTGATCGGACACTTTTGACGGGGCTGGTCGAAAGAACAGACGAGCGGACTTTGGTACATGCCATCGTCGCGCTGGCCTCCGGATTGAACCTCCAGTCGATAGTGGAAGGGGTCGAGACCGAAGAGCAGCTCGCGATCCTTCGCGTCATGGGTTGTGACCATGTCCAGGGCTATCTTCTGTCCAAACCCTTAAAAGAGGCGGAGTTTATCCGTTTACTGGAACAGCAAGCATTCGAGCCGATGCAGGCTTCGGCGCAATAATGAGAATCGCGAGTAATCAAATCAAGATGAAAAAACTATCCAGATCGACGATCGGGTCGATCGCGCTTTTTTCCATGTCCGCAACGGGGGCACATGCACAGCTGGACGTGTCAGAAGATGATGCGATCCCTGTTCAGTCCGGCGAGGGTGATGATCTCCTCGACATGCAGCTGGAGGAATTGTTGACCCTGGAGGCGACATCGGTTGCCAAAAAGCGACAGAAAGTGAGCGAGTCCGCTGCCGCTGTTTTCATTATCACGCAGGAAGACATTCGTCGTTCGACTGCGAGTTCTATCCCGGATTTGCTCCGCATGGTTCCCGGTTTAGAAGTCGCGACATTGCAAAATTCAGTGATCGCCGTCACCGCTCGCGGTTTCAGCGGGCGGTTCGGCAATTCCGTTCTGGTAATGATCGATGGGCGGACGATTTATACCACCAATCTGTCCGGCGTTCGTTGGGATCAGCTGATGCTGCCGCTGGATGAAATCGAGCGGATCGAGGTGGTCCGAGGGCCGGGTGCTGCGTTGTGGGGTAGCAATGCGGTGAATGGCGTTATCAATATCATTTCAAAACATGGCAGCGATTTGCAAGGCGGTACGGCGGATGTCCGGATCGGACTGACCAAACAGCAAGCCAATGGCTCTTACGGAGGCCGTTTCGCCGAGAATATCAGCTATCGAATCTATGCAAGCACGAGTTTTACTGACGGGCTGCGCGATGCTGAAGGCGGCAAGCTAGCGGGCCGATATCATGGCAGGGCGGTTGGCGGGCGGATGGACTATGAGCCAAACGGAGCAGACGCTTTCACATTGGCTACGGAATATTCAAAAGGTGACTTTGACATACCGGCGCTGGTCGTCAAGGAAGACTTGCTGAACCCGGGCTATGATGCTGTTCTTCTGGACGGGCGCTTTTCAGCCTTTCATATTCTCGGCCGCTGGACGCATGAAAGCAGCGAGGATCTGGACTGGTCCGTCCAAGCCTATTTTGATCGCGCAAAGCGGTTTGAATATGATGCCGACATCCAGCAAGACGTGGTTGATGTCGATTTCGGTCTCCGCTGGAAAGCCAGTGATAAACACGAAATAAATTTGGGCGTTGCCGCCCGTTCATCCGTAGATTCAGTGGTCGCGGATGGCGGTTTCAAGCTCAGCAAAGAGAGGCGCAGCGACCAGTGGCTGAGCGGCTATATCCAGGATGATATCACCCTCATTCCAGACAGTTTGCGCCTGACCGTCGGATCGAAAATCGAATATAACAGCTTCAGCGGTGTCGAGCTACAACCGAGCGCTCGGCTATTCTATCGTCCCGCAGAAAATTTCGCCGTCTGGGGGGGTGTTTCGCGAGCAGCCAGAACGCCGTCCGGTTTTGAACGGGACGCAGAACTTCGACTGACGGTGGGACTTCCGAATACGCCCGAAAACCCGTTTTCTGTACCAATCTATCCGATTCTCTTCGGTGACCCCGATCTCAAGTCTGAACGCTCGACTTCCTATGAACTTGGCTTCAGAGCCGAGATTGCCGACGGCTGGTCGCTGGATGTTGCGGCTTACAGAAGCATCTATTCCCGTATCGTGGCCCTGAGCGAGAGCGGTGAGAGTAGTCTGCTTTTCCAGGAACCGTTTTCATTCCCCGTTGGCGTGGAATTTCCGGTGGCGTTCAACAATGATGGCGAGGCAAAGACTTGGGGTGCCGAGGTAGCTTTGTCGGGCAGAATCGCGCCCTGGTGGAAAGTCGATGTTGCCTATTCCCACTTGGATATGACGGCAGGGAAGACTGCCGACGCATCGCCCCTCGGAACAACGGTTATTGATCCGGATCTGTCTCCTGAAAACCAGTTAAGCATCCGCAATGCTATCGATCTGGGCGAAAAATTGTCTTTCGACAGCCAGTTCCGGCATGTCGGTGCACTGAAAGGCAGTGTGCCCAGTTACAATAGCGCCGACATTCGCCTGACCTACCGGCCGGTTGAAACGGTCGAACTGTCACTGATCGGCGAAAATCTGCTGCAAAAGCGGCGGCTGGAATATTATCAGGAAGTTTTTCCTGCTCCCGCCGAATATGTCTCGAGAACTGTTTCGATCCAAGCCCGTGTTCGATTTTGAGTAGGCGGGTGATGAACATGACCTACCGCTTTTCAAGATTTGCGACAGCGACAGCGGTGTTGACCATGCTGATAGCGCAACCGCTGCATGCCCAGTCGAGCCGATCCAATGGTCTGAAAGCCGCTATCATTTACAATGTGCTTCGCTTCGTCAGTTTCCCCAATGGAAGCAATAGCGGCTCGCTGAACCTTTGTGTCGCTCGCAGAATGAGCGCGACTAGCGACGTGGCTGCGCTGAATAACAAACCGGTAGGCAATCGGATAATCGCGGTCCGCTATATCGATCCGGGCGTTTCTGATCTTTCATCCTGTCACGTGGCCTATGTCGGATCCAACTCAACTACGCATATTTCCCGCATCAAACAGCGTGGCCTGTTGCTGATCGGTGATGACCATGATTTCATCCGGTCCGGTGGTGCTATCGGTCTGGTGAAATTCGGTAATCAGATTCGTTTCGAGGTGAATGCCGGTTCGGCCCGGCAATCGGGAATAGCCATCAGTTCGAAATTGCTGCGGCTGGCGTCCAGGGTGAAGCAATGATGCAATTATTCCATCTGTCCGCACTCAAGCACATGCCATTCCGGTCAAAGCTGACCGTGTTCACCATGGCAACCGCAGCCTTTGCGCTGCTCATGTCCTCTGTCGGCTTGCTGGGGTTGCAATATTATAACAATCACAGTGCCGCCAAACAGCGCTACAATCAGATTGCCGAAGTGCTCGCGGCCAATCTGAGCGCCGCGATTCTGTTCGATGATCAGGTTGCCGCGAAAGAGAGCCTGAGTTCCGTGCGCGGCATCAATGACCTGCTTTGGGCGGGCGCTTATGACTCGACCGGACGTAAAGTTGCCTCTTATGCCAACGAGGAATCGATCGTTTCAGCCGGCGCGGAAACAGCGCTGGAAAGCAAAATGGGCGATGCGCAGATCATCACTCCGGTCATGGCCAATGGTGAAATTGTCGGCGAACTGCGTATCGCTGCCAATCGCAAAACCTTGACCGCAATCGTCGCTGACAGCGCGCCGAGCACGATCATCATGTTCATCATTTGCATCATGCTGGCGTTTTTCGTGGCGCGGTTTCTCGGGAAAATGGTCTTTCGCCCGCTGGCCAGCATGTCCCAGTCGATGGAACGTATCGGCCGGTCCGGTAATTTTTCGCTGCGTCTGGCCAGCGATGCCGATCCTGATTTCAACGTCATAGTCCGCAGCTTCAACGGCATGCTTGGCGAGATTGAAAAGCGGAACGGGGAACTGTCCCAATCTGCTGAACGGCTCGAAAAAGCCAAAGATGACGCCGAACATGCAAATTTGGCAAAATCGCAGTTTCTGGCCAATATGAGCCATGAACTGCGGACGCCGCTAAACGCCATTATCGGTTATACCGAAGTCCTGCAGGAAGAATTGCACGCGGCGGGAATGGACAACTCGATTGACGATATCAAATGGATTTACAGCTCCGCCCAGCAGCTATTGGGCTTGATCAACGGCATTCTTGACCTGTCGAAGATCGAAGCGGGCGGGATGGAAATTGAATATCATGATTTCGATCTCGGGAAGCTGATGGACGAAGTGGTTGCCATGCTCGAGCCGATTGCCGCAGCCAAAGGCAATAAGCTGATGATGCAGATGGACGAGACGATCCGGATGGTGCGATCCGATTCCACCAAGCTGCGACAATGTCTGCTCAATCTCGGCAGCAATGCCTGCAAGTTTACGGAAAATGGACATATCGTCATCGTCGTCCGGAAGAAAGACGATGATATCCTGTTCTCGATTTCCGATACGGGTATCGGCATGTCGCAGGAACAGATGGACCGGCTGTTCAAGCCATTTTCCCAGGCGGATTCCTCGACCACGCGGCTGTTCGGCGGAACCGGCCTGGGCCTGTCGATTACCGGACGTTTCGCAGAAATGCTTGGCGGTAATGTCAAAGTCGAAAGTTCGCTTGGCACTGGCTCGACATTCAGCATGTGGGTCAAGGCAAATGCCTTGCCGGATGCGGCGGGACAGGATTCCAATGAACAACAAGATATCGACGTGATCGACGCGCAGGAGCAGTTTCGGTCAAGTCCCCTGCCACTGGCCCTGGTTATTGAAGATGAACCCAGTGCACAAAGGCTCTTGTCCAGGCTGGTGGAGCAGGCCGGCTATAATGTGATCACTGCTGCCAACGGCGAAGAGGGGCTCGAGAAGGCGGGCGCTTATCAACCGGATCTGATATTCCTGGATATCGATCTGCCGAAAATAGACGGCTGGCAGGTGCTTGATGCATTGGAAGCCGACAGTAGTTTGAGTTCCATCCCGACGATTGTCGTCAGCGTCGATGATAATCGCCGTCGGGCGCTGGAAAAAGGAGCCTGCGATCATTTCGTCAAGCCGGTCAACCGGGTCGATTTTTCCGATATATTATCGCTCTATTCACTGCGCCAGAAAGGCTGTGTTCTTATCGTCGATGACGATGAAGGCACCGTCCATCTCTACCAGCGCGCGATCGCGCAGATGGGATATAGCACGCGGGCCGTTCAAAGCGGATCGAAGGCGATGGAAATATTGGCAGACGAAAAAATCGATTTCGTCGTCACGGATCTGAAGATGCCGGACGTAAACGGCTTTCAGCTTCTGGACCATATATCGCAAATGGATGCCGAAACCCGTCCCCCTGTTTTCGTCGTCACGGGCAAGCTTCTGAGCGATCAGGAGCGCGCCAAGCTCGAAGGAAAAGTCGCCCAAATCCTGCCCAAAAATGGCATCAGCCCGAGAAAGCTGGTCGCCAGTATCGGGGCTTATGGCGACAAAACTGATCAGCAGACGACCGACAAGGACGGAGACCAGTCTCTCTCGATTTTCACCACAGGAATTGGAAGCAGGCCTTGATGATGCAAAATAAACATCCAGTCGAACCAGCCCTTGTGAAAATCCTTGTCGTCGACGACGTGGAAGCGAACCGCGCACTTTTGTGCCGCCGGCTGGGCAAGGCGGGCTTTGTCGCCGCTGCCGTCGACAGCGGCATGGCGGCGCTTCAATCCATTGAGGAATCTATCCCCGATATCGTCCTGCTGGATTATATGATGCCGACGATGAACGGCGTCGAGGTGCTGAAACAGCTGCGCGACATGGATGCGACCAAATCGCTGCCGGTCATAATGGTCACCGCCCGTACGGAAGGTGAAGCGGTCGTCGAGGCTTTGTCGGCCGGCGCGGATGACTATGTCACCAAGCCGATCGATTTCGAAGTGCTCTGCGCGCGGATGGCTTCGCAATTGAGCAAGAAACAGGATGCGGTCGAAATTCGGCGAACCAATAATGTTCTCGACGAGCGCGTGATTATCCGCAGCATGGCGCTGGCCGATATCCAAAACGAGCTGCAGGACGAGATTGCCAGACGGCGCAGTCTGGAAGAGAAGCTGGCCGGTTTGACAGATAGTGCCCTGCACCTTGTCGGCCCAGATGATAATTCCGACCTGGCCGGGATTTTGACCGAGATAGATGGTCTGGTTTCAAGCATCTTCACGGTGGCTTCCGAGGGCCGGCAGGTCAATCTCGCGACCCTGCTAAATCTGAAGGAAAAAGTATCAGAGGCGCTCCGCAATGTCGGCGCGTAGCGGGACAATCTACCTCCGGACAGACGCCCGCATCTAATACTCCACGTCCATTTCTAACAGACTGGCCTGATCAGGAGCATCATGCCGGTGAACAGCACGCCGTCGACGCCAGTTGCGGCGACGGACGAGGCAAGTGCGGGTCTGAAAAAGACGCTGCGATATAGCCTGTAACGACTCGCTCATCTGCCGGTTTTTGTGGCGCTGATCAGGCAATAGCGTAAAATCGACCGGCGATAGGCCCATTGGAGAAACCGGCCGGTCACCGCATATTTGAGCCATCCTGACCATCCCGGCTGTCCGCTTCCCCGAAATGTCCGGATGAAGCGTGCGAAGCCGGGCATGACATGCTCGCTTATATCGACGATCCGGACTTCTCCGAAACCGGCTTCCTGCAACTGGCTGAGATACAGGTCGCGGTGGACCATATTGGCCTCTGCGATATGCGAGCGCTTCAGCATCCAGCGCAGCAGCCGATGCGTGAAGGACCCTGTCCGGTGCTGATCCGACAATATGAAGTCGGTCAGCACGAGCCGTCCAGCCGGTGCGAGATGCTGGTGCGCCAGCGCAATAAACGCCAACCGATCAGGAAAATGATAGGCACAATCCAGCGCCACGACATGGCTGGGCTTGTTTTCGCCCGACGCAGATGTCCACACTTCGGGATCGTTGATGTCGCCCTGCACAATAGTGGTCGCGACTGAAGGGAAGCCTGATTTCTCCAGTTTGGCTCTGGCATAGGCGGTCTGGCTGCGGGACAAGTTTACGCCGCGAACCCGAGCCACGCGAAAATGCTCCAGCCAGAGCAGCAGCTGGTCGCCGCAACCGAAGCCGGCATCGAAAATCACCGACTGGTGGTCCAGCCCGGCATGCTCTCCGAGCAACAGCGCGAGCGCTCGGCAAGCGCTCGAATATTCCGTCTCGCGTTGCCAATATCCGAGATTGCCCCAGGATTGCCCTTCGCGGTTGAGCGCCAATTCTGCGAGATCGTGGAATTCGGCCATCGCTCAAGCCGCGGCGGGAGGGCTGGCTTTCCACGGTATGGCGGCACCCAGATGTTCCGCCACCACGACCGAAGAATCGACCGCCGCTTCGAGCAGGGGAATTTTTTCCGCCATATAGGAGCCGCAAAGCCATAGTCTGTTGTCGGGTTGGCTCTGGCATTCGCGCAGCGCGATGACGACCTTGCGGCTGTCCCGGGTCACCGTTGGCCGGGTAAAATCAACTCTGGCCAGTTCGCGATTGGGGGCGATCCTGCGCATCGGGTTCCAGGTCTGGAATATCGTTTCCTGACCGGACAGACGGGCAATCGCCTTGGTTAGATCAACCGATACTTCGGCGCGGCTGGCATCATGCGGGATATGATAGCTGACCGGCGACAGACCCTTTGCCGGTGCCGGCAGGATTTCCGGATCGGTATGCACACTCATGGCCGATCGTTCGAAAGGGATGCGATTGAGCAGAGCGCGGCGATCGTCAAATCCGGATAGCATCGCTGCGGCCTGATGGGCCTGGGCGGCGATCACGACCTGGTCAAAATGCTGAGCCGCACCCCCTTTCGTTACCACCCGAAGCTGTTGCCCGTCCGGTTCAATCACCGCGACGGGACTGTTCGTCCGCAACTCGACGTCGACCAGCATGCGCGGCACAATATCGTCCACGCCCTTTGCCGCGCTCATGATCCCTATCTCTTGCACGCCGCATGTAAGATATTCGAGCATGAGATCGGTCGGATAATCGCGCACCGCCTGATAATCGCATGTGCAGGTCACCGACAGCATCGGCAGCAGGACAGTATCGACAAATTCGCGGCCTGCCCCGGATTGCCGCAAATAGTCGCCGAAGGATATGTCAGCCAGATCGGTTCGGGCGATATCCCGTTTCGCCCGGGCAAAAAACCGTTTGCTCTGCAGACCGATGGTCCAGGCCGCAGGGCTCAGCCAGTTGCGCCCCTTCAAATGGGAAAATCGCGCCATGCCCCATCGGACGTTGCCATAATGCAGGATGACATGGCCCGCCTCGTCGGAAAATATGCCGCTATGGTCGCTGGTCAGTATCTCGACGCCGATATGGTCATAAAGCGCCAGCAGATTTTCATAATAGCCGTGGCAGAATATCCGCAGCGGAATGTCGATCCGGCGGGTGATGCCGTTGCTGACATAATCGACGCTATGCGCGCCCATGCCGGCCCGCGCCTGGCTTTCAAAAACGGTAACCCGATATTTGTCTTTCAGCAAATAGGCGGCAGACAGACCAGCAATACCGGTACCGATAACGGCGAGACTGGGTTTGGTCCGCTGGTCCGCGCTCGAGCCCATCAGGCGTAATAAGCCACGCTTTGCATCGCGGTCGCTATCAGTTCGCGGCGGCTGTTCCAGATGCTCATATATTGGCTGCTCGCGCCATGATCGGCATGGTGGGTGTGGGAATCGATCAGCCACCAGCCATCTTGCGTCGTTAGCTCTTCAGCAATGATGTTGACCTGCCAGTTCATCGAACTGACCATCGCATTCTTGTCGAGCAAACCCATGACCGAAGGCGGCAGGCTGTCGCACATGCAGAGTATTTCGGCGACGGGATCGAGACTGGTGCGCTGTTTCAGCCTCATCCAGCGAGTCAGGCGATTGGTCTTGGTGCTGGTGTCGATCCGCTTGCCGACATATTCCATATTGGAGGTGAAAAACTGCGGGGGGCCGCTGTGCAGGTCCTCGCCGTCAGGAAGTGGTGGGAAATCGGGCTCGACAATGTCGGACGTCTTCACTTCTGTCGGACGGGGCGCGGCAAAAATGAAATTGCAGTGCAGCCCGAGACCCTTGTCACCAAAAATCTCCGATTGCACGAAAGCGGTGCTCTTACCGCGGCGCAGCATCGCGGTCTCTGCGGTCAATGTCCCGAACAGCGGTCCGGTGAAGGCAATTTGCGCCGAGCGGAGTGGCGGCAGGTCAGCTTCGATGTGACTGGCGGCCTGATAGGCGAGGGCGCCGGACAGGCCACCGAAGGCGGTGCGTCCCTGGGTCCAGCTTTGCGGCAGGGCAACCGGATGATCGGGGCCACCGGGTCCGCATTGATCGAGCAGTTCGGAAAGGGCGACGGTCTGGGTATGTTTATCGGTCATCTTTTCCGCTTATCGGGCTAATCGGCTGAAATCCACTGGTAAGTTTGCTGCCGACATTTACATAAGCCGCTATTTGATTTATAGCTTTGATGAATTTTCAATCTCTTAGTGAAAGATATTGTGATGAGCTATACCAACACCCTGACCCGCGCCGATCTTGCCGATACGATGAACCGGCAGGTTGGCCTTTCGCGTGCCGATAGCGCTGTCATGGTGGAGTCGATATTGGACCATATGATCGAGGCACTGGTCGATGGCGAGAATGTCAAGATTTCGGGGTTCGGAACCTTCGTATTGCGCGACAAGGGCGAACGGACCGGTCGCAATCCCAAGACAGGTGTCGAAGTGCCGATCGCGCCGCGCCGGGTTTTGACCTTCCGCGCCAGCCAAACGATGCGTGACAGGATAATCGCCGCAGGTTAATGGACCCGGCGAACCGGGGGAGTAGAGTATGACCAAGGAACAAGGCGCTTTCCGCACGATCGGTGAGCTGTCCAAAGAGCTGGGCATCAAACCCCATATATTGCGTTATTGGGAAGACCAGTTTGCGATACTGGCTCCTCTCAAGCGGGCTGGTTCGCGGCGTCACTATCGCCCCGAAGATGTGGAGATTGTCAAAACGATCAACCGCCTGCTCAACGAAGAAGGCTATACAATCAAGGGGGCCCGCAAATTTCTGGCCGCGCGGCGTCGGGGACCGGGGATGGTCGAGGATGAACCGCAATCTGTTTCCGCAGCCCTCCCATTGGTGGAAAATACCCAAGAGGATAACAGCGTGATGCTGGCGGAACTGAAATCGATCCGCGATCAGCTGTCGCACGCGCTTAGCGCGGCTTAATCTTCCGGCGGCTTCTGAACGCTGCGTCTAGTCGTAATTTGGACCCAGCTCCGGATCGAGATCTCGCGGCCGGGTGAACCGGTCGAGCGTGCCGCATTTTTCGGTAATATCGGCCCAGCTATCGATAGCGAGCGTCATTTCTGCCAGCGTGGCCGTCGGATATTTTGTTTCCACCTCGTCGCGGGCAGGAGATGTGCCGTCATCGGGGACCAGATCGAAAATCAGATCTTCGAGTCCCGGATTGTGACCGACCATCAGAACGTGCTCGGCATCGGCACTGGCGCCGCGCAATACATCGAGCAGAGTGGCGGAGGAAGCGAGATAGATTTTGCGATCCCAGGTCGGCTCCATCGCCTGACCACTGGCTTCCTCGACATTTTCCAGCGTCTCGATCACCCGCACGGCGGGCGAGGCGAGAATCTGGTCGAAGGTCAGGCCGTTGCGCTGGATGAAGCGGCCCATCACCGCTGCAGCGCGTTTGCCCTTCTTGTTGAGCGGGCGGTCGAAATCGCGGTCAACCGGATCGTCCCAGCTGGATTTGGCATGGCGCAGGAGTGTGAGTTTTTTCATTGCCGATTGTCATGCATCAAACTTGTTTCAGTTGGAAGACCGGATTGCGGCATTTCCGATTTTGCCTTGCGGATCTCGGCCAGCGCCTGTTCCAGCGGCATGCGTTCGACCGGCGTTCCTTCAGGAAAGGCGCTGAGCAGGCGCGACGGGAAAGCGGATGAAAGGATGACGAAATGGCCATGATCGTCGGCGCGGCGGATGATCCGGCCAAAGGCCTGCGCCAGTCGTGCGCGAATGATCCGGTCGTCATAGGCGGTGCCGCCACCGGCCAGTCTCCGGGCGCGATGGAGGATATTGGGACGGGGCCAGGGCACCGACTCCATCACGACCAGCCGCAGGCTCTGGCCGGGGACATCGACCCCATCGCGCAGGGCGTCGGTTCCGAGCAGGCTGGCTTTCGGATCGTCGCGAAAAATATCGACCAAAGTGCCGGTATCGATCGGATCGACATGCTGGGCGTAGATCGGCAATCCGCTTTGCGCCATCCGGTCGGCGATGCGGGCGTAAACCGTGCGCAGACGCCTGATCGCGGTAAACAGGCCGAGCGTGCCGCCACCCGATGCCTCGATCAACTGGGCATAGGCACCAGCCAGCCCCGCCATATCGCCGCGCTTCACATC
>JBALUX010000046.1:0-17352 GCA_036963725.1 Parasphingorhabdus sp.
GGGAGAGCGCCGCTTCATAACGTTCGAAGCGGGAAACGATGCGCTCCTTGATACCGTCGCCATCCTGCAAGGCATCGGCGGACAGCGCGAGTTCGGCAGAAGCCTCTTGCACAAGCGCCGTTTTGGACAGCACTGGATCACTGCCGGCATCGTCGAGAGAGCGCAGCTTGGCGACTTCATCATGGACGATCCGTTCAGCGGCCATCGCCTTGCGCAGCTCCGAAAGCTTGGCGATGAATATGGTCCAGCTCACCAGCGACGCGATGATCAGGCCGATGATGACGATCTTTACGATCCAGTCCGCCTGGGCGAACATTCCACCGACACTGAGTTCGACGGGAATAGTCGACGGGGACGAGGCGGAAGCCGCCGCTGCCGCTGTCAGCAATGCTGCAATCGTCACAGATTTGATAACACGCCCCATAGGTCTTTTGGCCACTCTTGCCCCCTGATATTACTCATGCGAATCATTTGCATCGACGACAGGCCAATTACAGCTTCTTATTGCTATTGCAAGTGATTCTCATTAATTTACTGGTGATGAACCGGATGCAGAATAGCCTCCCACTCACCTGTCCGATAACGGAGCATATGCATTTGGCCTTCGCGATCGGAAACTTCTTATACGGCCGGGGCAAGGCCTGCCGTTCGGATTCTGACCTCTTGAGGAATTTGAAACACCTGTTCCGTGAGCATCGATGCTGCCTTGATAAAGGCGTGCGGGCTTGATTGCTCGGGGTAAATCTTTAGGGACTCTAATAGTTAGAGATAATATTTTTACACTAGATAACATTAAGATACGGGTGACGATGAACTATTTCTACAATTGCTATGATCTGGCCATCGAAAGTGAAATGCCATTGTCCGAAATGGTCGCCTTGCCCGACAGACCGGAAACGATCGATGCGCACATCACGCAAGGAGCGGTGAACCCGGACGGCCTGGACGGCGCGGAACAAATTGGTCCTTTCCTGTGGGCGACGCCCACCGATTTGCAATTGCACGTGCCCGATGTTGCCCGCTTTCTGGTAAAAAATGGCAACAGCATCATTTTCGATCCGGCACCGGGCATTGACGAAGATAGCGTGAGGGTATTCATGCTCGGTTCGGCGCTGGGCGCGTTGCTGTTCCAGCGTGGTTATCTTGTACTGCACGGCAACGCCGTTCAGATCGGGGACGGCTGCATCATTTGTGTCGGCTATTCGGGCGCAGGAAAATCAACGCTCGCCGCCGCGTTCATGCAGCGAGGATACAAGCTATTGGCCGATGATGTCGTGCCGATTGATGACGATTGCCTTGCCATCCCCGGCTTTCCACGCATTAAGCTATGGCAGGATGCGGCGGACAAGCTGGAAATTGATACGACTGCCCTCACCAGGATTCGCCCGGATATGGAAAAATTCAACCTGCCGATCGCCGATAATTTCGTGTCGAGGCCGCTGCCGGTCAAGCATATCTACATTTTACGCAGCGATGATGATGAAAACGGGTTTTCCTCGACCACCATCAAAGGCCTGCAGAAATTTCCCGCACTCCACGCAAATACCTATCGCCAGAAGTTTCTCGACAGTATGGATTTGCGGCCGGATCACCTCAATCTATGCGGAAAGCTGGCCGGACAGACCCCGATAACCCGTGTTGTGCGTCCACGATTAGGTTTTGAAGTCGATCAACTGGTCGACCATATCCTGGCTGACCTGTCCGAAAGCGTTTAGACGTGGGCGCGATTTACTGGCTTTCCTCCTATCCGAAATCCGGCAACACATGGTTCCGCACGTTCCTGCAGAACCTGCAGCAGGACGGCGATGCTCCGGTTGACATCAACGAGTTGCACACCGGATCGATTGCCAGTGGCCGCGGCTGGCTGGACGAAGTCCTGGGCTTTGATACGGCCGATATGCGGCATGATGATATTGATGCTTTGCGGCCTGCGGTTTACGACTGGAGCCTGAAAACGCCCGATCTGGAATATCACAAAATCCACGATGCCTATACATTCCTGCCGTCGGGAGAGCCGCAGGTCAGCAGCAAGGCGACACGCGGCGCGGTGTATTTTGTCCGCAATCCGCTTGATGTCGCCTCTTCCTTTGCCAATCATCTGCAATGCAGCGTCGATCAGGCGATTGTGCGGATGGCAACGCCGGAAATGGCCTTTGTGAAGTCGGAAAAGAAACTCAACAATCAGGTGCGGCAAAAATTGCTCAGCTGGTCTGATCACGTGTTGAGCTGGGTTGACGCTCCCGGCCTTAATCTGGAGGTCCTGCGCTATGAAGACATGCTGGGCGACAGCCTGGCCACATTCACCCGCGCAGCGCGTTTTCTGGAACTGTCTGATGACCAGCCGCGGGTCGAGAAAGCGCTCCATTTCAGCCGCTTCGATCGCTTGCAGGAACAGGAAAAATCGGGCGGGTTCAAGGAAAAGCCGGCAAATACGCCGAGCTTCTTCCGGCAAGGCAAGAGCGGCGGCTGGCGTGATGAACTGAACGAGGAGCAGGTCGCTAAAATCATCGCCGATCATGGAACGGTGATGCGGCGATTCAACTATCTCGATGAGCATAACAAGCCTTGTTAGGCTTCTAATATCCTGATGTGATGCGTTGGGCTTTCACTGGCAGGACAATGAACCGGAAACGGAGCGCTGTCTGCAAACCGTCCAGGCGATCTCCTGCTCTAAAGCTTCTCCAGAAACCCGCCCGTCAGAATTTGCGGCAGACTGGCACCGAAGCCGTTGTTCCCTTCCAGCAAGATCGGCCCGCTCGGGGTCAGCACCCAATCCCAGGCGATCGCCCAGAAATCGGAAAATTGTTCATGCGCGGACAGGCTGTGCTGAATCAGAGCTTGCCAATCGGGCAGTGGCAGTTGGTGATCCAGGCCCGCGAACATTTCCTTTTGGCGCCGCCGGGTTTCTGCATGCGGGAGTGCACCGTCGGAAAGTGGCCGGATCATTCCGCTATCAGCGTCGACGGACAAGATTATATAGGTTTCGCGTTTGTCCGCAGGCTTACGTTCGGCAGGAATTTCCAGAGTCGCACATAATATGGCGAAGCCTTGCTCGCATCGACGCGTAATACATCTTACCGTGACCGCATGCCCATCCGGCACCAAGGGCGCAAGCTGCGGATGGTTTTGCAAGGCCGGCTGCACCAATGCGTGGTCCCGCTGTAACAAAGCTTCCCACGCGCCTATCACCGCCTCTTGATCAGGCAGCGCATCGCCCTCGAACATCCTTCCTTCTATGGCTGACCCTCTTTGCCAGCATTCAAAAGCCCCGATTCCGCGATTGCCCGACCTGCTTTTGCAAAACAGATGTTTGTATTCTCTCAGAGCATCGAGAAAATCGAATTCTCCGGCTGTGGACGCCGTTGCCAATATCGGAGCCATCGGTATCCCGCGGGATAGCAATAAATCCGTGGTGGCGGCCTTGTTGGCTAGCTGGGACGTCATGTCCGGCGACATGGCGCGGCGGCCATTTCGCCATTTGTGAAATGCGGCGATATGGCTGTCGCTGACATAGTTCCACATGCGCTCGGGATGTTCCACAAGCCCGAAGCGATAGGCATCACGGGGCGGCATGCACGCTCCGATACTGATGCGGACGAGCCGGCAAAATTGGCGTGATCTTGAAATGCCACTTTTGTCACGTAGCGTGTCACCATATAGGCGCAGCGCCCTGAACAGGGCCAGCCAACCGAAGAACCCGGCCCATTTTAGCCACAATATCGCTTCAAGTACCAGATAGAGCGGCTTTGGCATGCCGGGAAATGCATTCCAGAATATCTGCCTATGCGCCGTTATCTGCGGGTTATCCGTCAATAGATAGCGCCAGTTGATCATCCCGTGCGGGATAATGCGCAGCCTGAGCTCACGGTCGAGCGCTTTAAGTGATTTTGCCCCCTTGCTAAGCAATCGCGAGACCGTGGAGCCAGATATTGAGCCATTTCACAGACCTCGCCTGCCGCCTTGTCTGCATATCACGATCCGGATCATGCCCGCTAGCCTCGAGCTGCTTGATTTTCGCACGCCATTTATCGCGGTCGATCATGTCGGCCAGCAGCGGATGGAGGTCGACGTCCAACTGCCTCATTTGATCCGCAAGATCATCGACATTGTCGGTTACGGGGGTTTGTCGCCCCCCCATATATTTTGAACCTTTCCATGCCACCCGGTCGGGGACCGTGCCTGTGATTGCCCGGCGATGCAAATATCGACCGATCTTATTCGGGCCCGCGCGCTCGATGATCGGGGTTGACAAATATTGCTGTACCAGCCGTTTGTCCCATAGCGGCCAGCGATAGTCGATACCGTAAGATGCAGCCATCAACGTACAATTCTCGAGCCGTGTCGGCACATAGGCCATTTGCATCAAACCGGTGATTATCCAGTCATTATGCCTGCGATGGACCGCATCATAGCGAGCCGTTTCCATATAATCCTGCTCCAGATCGTAGCGGTCAACAATCTCTGCGCGCAGCGGCTGTTCCCGCCATCTTTCTTTCCAGACTGCAAGGAAGTGGACATTATAACCGGCACTTTTCCGTTCCGCATGGATCCGTCTGACCAATCGCATTATCCGCATCGGCAATTTGCCGGGCATCAGATCAATCGCGGCTTTATAGGCTCCCTTGTCGACCAGTTCCCGTTGAACATGGTTGGCATAATTTGTGACCACTTCATCACCACCATATCCGGAGAACAACGTCCTGATGCCGTACGTTCGACATTGATCGTAGAAAGGCCGGTGCCCGGTGGCGTTACCATGTTCTTCCGGATAACCCAGGATTTCAAGATCCTCCGTTATCTGCTTGCCCGCATAGTCCGGATCACCATAATGCGACGTATTGATATGATTATGGGTAATCGATGCGGCCTGGCTTGTTTCCAGAATATAAGCCGGTTCCTGTTCCGAAAGCGCGAAGCCGAAACTGTGCAACCGGTCGCCCGGAACGCCGAGAAATTTGCCAAGATATGCGGTGATGGTGGCGGAATCGATACCACCGCTATTTTCAGTTCCAAGCGTATAATCGCTGACCATCTGGGAGCGCATCACCTCTTCCAGAACCTCGCGATAGGCCTCCACGTTTGCCGGGTCGCGGGTGAAGACATCCGGCGCATCATCGCGCCATTGATGATAGCGTCGCAATATAGGCTTGCCATCGGCGATGCTCAGCGAATGTCCGCCCGGCAATTTCATGATTTCCTGATAAGCCGTGCGGTCATGGCTCTTTGATTGCCCGATTATATAGCGCGCAATCCAGCCCGGATCGGGGGTCGGCCTTGCGTTTTTCAGCTTGAGCAGCGCCGCCGGAGTGGAAGCAAAGACGAGGCCTTGTGCGTGCGGCCAGTAATAAAGTGGTTTTATCCCTATCGGGTCGCGGGCCAGAAAGGCCGTCTGTTTTTCGCTATCGACAATTGCCAGCGCAAAGTCACCGACCAGCTTTTCCGGCAGGCTCTCCCCCCACTCACGCCATCCGACAAGCACGAGATTGGCATCCGGCGTTTCATCCAGTGGCCGGTCGAGGATAAGCTGTGCTGCCAGTTCATCGCGATTGTCCAGCCGTCCCCAGAAAGCGACGCGGAGCCCGTCGACAACCAATGGCAACGATTTTATATGGCGGGATGACGGCGTATTGAATATATCCGCCTCGACCAACAAGCCATGATCATCGCGCTGATGACCGCTCACATCCGGTTTATACCGGGGATAAAGGGAAGAAATCCAGACTTCCGGCGTAACCCATGCTTCAACCGGCGGCGAATTTTCATAACATAGCAGTCCGGCAAACATATTTCTGGTCACACCATTGTTGATTTGTCCATCGCGGCAACTACGGCGATATCGGGCTTCATACCAGCGCTTTTAGAGTAGCCACACCCCTCGTTGCCCTGTCGCGCCCGTATCATTTGCCAGCCAGACTTCCCTTTGATAATGCGGAGGCGAATCTAATAATATGAGACTTTTTTATGAGCGCTTTGAACCTCGACACCATCGTCCAGCGGAATCCTGAAATGGTATCCGCCGACATGGATGGCGAAATGGTGATGATGAGCATCGAAAACAGCGCCTATTACGGATTGAACGCAGTGGGTGCCGATTTGTGGGAAGCCATGCAAAATCCCGTCAGCATCACGGCTCTATGTGACCATGTGACCAAAAATTTTGATGTCGACCTTGCAGCTTGCCAGAGCGATGTCATGGAATTGCTGGCAGATTTACGCGAACGCAATCTGGTGCAGTTGGCAGGATAGCAATATGGGCGGAATCTCCACGCTTTCGCGTCCGTCATGATCAAGGCCATGAAACGAAAATTCGTGACGGCGGCACAGATGCCGCCGCTATTCTATTTGTGGCTCATCCCCGCGTGGTTCCTTCTGGGCCTAAGCCGTTTTGTCATTCTCACCGTGACATTCAAGCGTTTCGCCCATTGGCTGGGCATGCACGACGGCCTTGCCCCGCGCACACCGCTGACCACAGCTGATCAGCAGATGCGCGCACGCGCCATCAGCAGCGCGATTGCAGTCGCGGCCAAATATGCGCCATGGAAAGCCAATTGCTTTCCGCAAGCCATCACCGCGCGGCTGATATTGGGCTTTTACGATATTCCCTATGCGCTATTCTTTGGCGTGACCCGCAGCAAGCAGGCAGAAGATCTGGGAGAGCTGAAGGCCCATGCATGGGTAGTGTCGGGGCGCGTAAACGTCACCGGAGGCCGCAGCTTCCGACAATTCACGTCGGTGGGCTGCTTCGTTTCAAGCTGAGCCTTTTGCAAAATTGACAAAGAGGCGGGCAATATGGTCACGCCCATCATACGCATGATAATCGACCGGTGATAATCACCCTGCGGACAATATTCCCGTATCGCTGTCGAGCAACCGGGCTATCCTGTATCCATAATTCCGAGCCTCATCCTGCCAGCCGGGAGCTATCCAAGCCGATGAGCTACCAATGTCGGCGACGATCCATTTCCACGCAATCACGAGGTGACCAATTTGGAACGTTCTGGCGGATTTCTCGAAGAGGCTTTTAGCGGCGGCTGGAAGATGCTGCTGGCTGGTGTGATCGGCATGATGCTGGGCATCAGCGCCCTGCCCTTTTACACATTGGGCGTATTTGCCCAGCCGGTGGCTGATGATTTCGGGTGGTCCAGAACAATGGTTTTTTCCGGCTTCTCCTTTCAGATGGCGGGAACCGTCATGGTGGCGTGGCTCGCCGGCTGGATGATCGATCGATACAGCGTCCGGAAAATTGCCCTGCTCAGTCAGACAGGGCTGGCATTGGCCTTTCTCTTGCTCGCCATGCAAAACGGCTCGCTGTGGCTATGGCAGCTGAACTGGTTCATGCTGGCCCTGCTGGGTATCGGGACTTCGCCGATGAGCTGGTCTCGCGGCATCGTCGAACGGTTTGAAAGCGGTCGCGGCCTTGCCCTCGGCATCGCCTTGTCCGGCAGCGGGATCACCGCCTTTGCCGGACCACCGCTGATCGAAGCTATTATCGAGGCATATGGCTGGCGTGCAGGCTATTATGCTCTGGCCGGCGCAATCACCCTGGTCGGCATTCCCTCCACATGGTTTCTGTTTCAGGCTTCTGGCCAGAAAGAAGCTGACGGCGGCGCGAAGGCAGCCACCCCGTTGACTGGCCTCAGCTTCAAGCAAGCGCTGTTCACGCGGCAATTCTGGCTGATCCTGGCGGCCTTCTGTACCATCACTTTTGCCGTCAGCGGTACCATTCCCAATCTGGTACCAATCATGCAGACAATGGGCATCGAACAGGCGGCATATTATGTCAGCCTGATCGGCATCGCGATCATCTTCAGCCGTCTGGTCAGCGGTTTTCTGATCGACCGTTTCTGGGCGCCCGGCGTCGCGGCAACGCTGGTGCTGATCGCCGCCGGTGCCTGCGCCCTGTTATCACAAGGCATAGCTCCGGCCTTCGCCGTCATCGCGCTTGGCGTTGCAGCCGGCGCAGAATTTGATCTGATCGCCTTCCTTTGCGTCCGCTATTTCGGCATGCGCGCTTATGGCCGCATCTATGCCTGGCTCTGGGCCGGATTTGCTATCGCGACCGGACTGGGCTCACTGACGATCGCCTATTTTGTCGAAACGGCCCTTGGGCCATCGGGCGTCATGCTGGCGGTCGTCGGCGCCTTGGTCACCGCAGCAGCTGCGCTACTGGCGCTGGGCCGCTATCCGGATCCGGACCAATGGGAGACAGCGGCCTGACTTCTCAAGCATATGGCATTGATCTCCGCGCGCACCATCGTCCTATGCAATCCGGCCCGCCACTGCACCGACACTGCCTGCGTTTTAACCGATTGCTGCAAAATCCGGGTGGTTTGACAGCTATCGACGAAACTGGTCGTCTATCCGGAAATTCTGGCGCAGAAGATCGGCTGCGCCGGGGTTTTTGTCCGATCCAGACATTTCTATCACAGCGAAATCATCAAAGAGAATATCGCCGCCGTCCGATCCCGTCATTTGCAGAATTGGACGCATCGGTAGCGTTTTGCCTTTTTGGGAACGGAGCGGTTTGAAATCAAAGCGGAAATGCTGCCAGCTTCCCGCCGGGATCGCTACGGATCCCAAAGACTTCCGGTCGGCTTCCATCAAAGCCTGAAATCGGCCAACGCCTGACGGTCTCGATTGCAGGGATGCTGAAAGCCGTAGAGGATTCTCGGTTTTGACCCACCCGGCAACGGAATATCCGGAACCGTTCAGCACCCGCAGGAAAGTCCGTGGCGCTATTGTGACGCTGTCTTTGGTCGACGTCTGTCGAACTGCCAAAGCGTAACGCCCCGACCGGCTGGTTTCCGACAAGGAGGCGTCAGCATTTCCGACCTCCCAGCTCTGGTCGATTACACCGTCATATCGACCGGATTCAAAATCCCCGCGATGCCAGATATCCTCTCCCGAAACCCAGTTTACGGCAGGCTGATCGACGCACGCTTGCGGGCCGCGTTCAAGATCGAATGAACGGCGCCGCACGCTGCCCTCGCCCGCTTCCGGAGCCGAGCAAGTCACCGCCGAAGTAGTCGGGACCGTATCCGTTTTCTTGATAACAGCGTGACCGCCGGACATGGACATATTTGTTCCCAACGCAAGGGATTGACTGAACAGCCTGCGCAATACGCCTTCGCGCATATTGGCAACGGCCGGTACCGGGCGATAGTCAAGTAATTGCACCGGAATGGCTTCCGCCCGGTAAAATTGGTCTCCGTCCATCCAGACCTTGAGCACATAAGCCAGTTGCGCCTCGAAAAAATACTGATCGAATATAAAATTCCCGAGCGAATAGGCAATCAATTTGCCCCTGTAGATTTCCAGCCCGTGGGTGACATGGGGATGATGGCCGACCACCAGATCGGCTCCCGCGTCAACAGCCGTCCGCAAGCGGGACTGGCTTATCTCCGTCGGCGCATCGCTATATTCGCGACTGCCATGATATTGGACGACCGTGATACGGTCATCGGCGACTTCGCGTTTCACCGCCCGGCCGATATTTCCTGCACTGCCGTGCGCAGCCCCTCCCTTGTCTTTCCCGGCGACCTGATTGGGAGAGACATTGCCCGCCCATCCGACAAATCCCAGCATCGAATATTTCTGTCCGGCAATGTCGATACGGCCGGCTTTCAGCGCGTTTTCTGCCCGGTGGCCCGCACCGGAATAGAGCAGATCAGCATCATCGAGCGCATCCGTTGTCGATTCCATACCGGCATCGAGATAGTCATAAATATGATTGTTCCCCAAAGTGACATAATCGATGCCTGCGCTTTTCAGAGCTGCGGCAGCATCGGGATGGCTGTAGAATGTGATCGACTTCGGAGCCCTCTCCGGCGGCTTGCTTGCCGAAAGCACCGTTTCCAGATTTACCGCTGCGAAATCCGATGCCCGCAAATAGGGAGCCATTGGTGCCAGCAACGCGTCCATATCACTGGCGCGGCTTGCCGGACGTATCAGAGGCGATGACCGGAAGCGGGGCTTCTCGTATCGCCGGCCCATCATAACATCGCCGGCAAAGGTCAGTTCTACGCGGCCGGGCTTGCGCGCGACAAGTTCGGTTGGAGGTACAATATAGTGGCCGTCTCCTGATTGCTGCAGCTCGGTCTGGGCAAATGTATAGATGCCGGTGAACAGCGAGCGGCTATCGAAACGAAGCTTATAGATATCCGCCTGCGGAACGCGTCCTGCATAACGGCCGTCTATTTGTGCCGTGAATTTTTGACCGTTTATCGAAACCGTCAAATCCTCGCCGGGAAGCTCTCCCTCATCGGTGACCGCTATCCCTTCGATCATAACCATATCAGGCTGATTTGCGATCAGCGGCGTATTAGCGAGGAAGCAGGCCAAGAGCCCGATCAGCACAAAATAGCAGCCTTTAGTAATATGGCTGAACTTATGCAGGCTCGCAGCCTGAACCGGCTTTCCAATACTCATGATGACCCTCGCTTTCCCGATATGCGTGCCTTTCTAGCCAGGCGACGTCGGAAATCTGATAACCGAAACGGGGAAGACATCCAACATGCTCATCGTTCAAAGGCGCATAGCCAAAGGCTATGCCAGACCTGTCGATCGATATTGGAAGAACAACAGCAATATGCACAGAGTAGCTGCTCTAGTCATTGGAAAAGTAATTGAGCAAACCTCGCACAGCCTTGATCATTGGAGCCGGCGTTGTCGGCATAGCAAGCGCCTATGCACTGGCGCGGCGCGGGGTGGCCGTGACGGTTCTCGACGCGATGCCAGGCCCCGCCATGGGCGCATCCTTCGGCAACGGGCGGCAGCTAAGCTATGGCTATACCGATGCCCTGGCGAGCGGTGATTTACTCGGCAAGATCCCGCGGCTGGCGCTGGGCGGTGACCCGGCATTCAAGATATATCCAACGCTCGATCTCGCCTCCATCCGATGGAAATTGCAATTTCTGAGCAATTGTACCGAAGGGAAATTTCGCAAAAACAGCCTGAAAGGGCTGGAACTTGCCCGCAGATCGCGCGACGCAATGACGGGTCTGCTGGCGGAACATGAAATCGAATTCGGTCGGCGGACCGCTGGCAAGATGCTGCTCTTCGGCAACGAAAAATCCTTCGCCCGCGGCCGCGAAATCATGGAGATGAAAGTCAGGCATCAAGAACGCCAGATGGCACTGAGTCCTGATGTGGCGAAAGAAATTGAGCCCGCTTTGAATGCGGTTTCCAGTCCCCTCGTCGGCGTGATCTACGCTCCGACGGAGGAGACGGGAAACGCTGCCCAGTTCGCCGAGAAACTGGGCGATCTCATCAGTCGCGAATATGGCACGTCGTTCCGGTTTAATGCTTCTGTACGCACGATCGGATCGGATAGCGGTTCTGCCTCAGTGACATTGGATACCGGCGAGGAGTTGAGAGCCGATATAGCGATTGTCTGTTCGGGTGCCGCAGCAGGACAATTGTTGCGCAAGACAAAGATACATATCCCCATTTACCCGATGAAGGGATATTCCTTCATTGCGCCGGCAACCAAAGCCAGTCCCGAGGTCAGCATCACCGATGTGGCGAGAAAACTGGTCTTTACGCGGATCGGAGACGAGATGCTGATCGCAGGCCTGGCCGATCTGGGCGATGGCAGCCCCGTCGTCAGGCCCGAGAGAATGGCCAATTTGATTGAATCTGCCCAGGCTTCCCTGCCTGACGCCGCAGATTATGGTGCGACACGCAACCACTGGTCGGGCCTCCGCCCGATGACCCCCAATTCGCTACCGATCATATCCCGGCCAAGCGACACATTGGCAATCAATGCCGGCCACGGAATGCTCGGCTGGACGCTCGCCATGGGATCGGGCGAACAGCTGGCCGAACTGATTTTCGAAAACTAGCGGGGACGCTAGACATCATCTGCGGAAATATATTCCTCGACGTCAATTTCACCCGCCATCCGGCCAACCGCAACAGCCACTGTCGCATCACCGGTAACATTGGTCATCGTGCGCATCATATCCATGATATGGTTGATGCCGGCAACAAAGGCGATGGTTTCAAGTGGTACGCCTATGGAACTGAGCACCAGACTCATCATCACCAGCCCGGAACCCGGAATGCCGGCAGCCCCGACCGATCCCAATGTCGCGGTCAGGCCGATGAGCAGATAGGATGTCCAGGTCAGGTCTATGCCGTAAATCTGCGCGCCAAATAGCGCCACCAGACCCAGATACATGGCGGTACCATTCATGTTGATTGTCGCGCCCAAAGCCACGGTAAAACTGGCGACACTTTTGGACACGCCAAGATTCCGCTGCACACAGCGCAACGTGACCGGCAGAGCCGCGTTTGACGAGGCGGTTGAGAAGGCAACTGCCTGTGCATCAACAATACCGCGAAAGAAATCGATGACCGGAAGCTTGGCGATGGTCTTCAATATGACCGGATAGACTACGAGGATGATGATGAAACAGCCGGCATAGTTGAGCGCCACCATTTTCGCGAGCGGCAGCAAGGCCTCGAAACCGAATGTTCCGGCGACCCAGGCCATCAGCGCAAACACGCCAAAGGGTGTCAGTTCCATCACCAGCATGGTCATTTTCTGCATGACGACAGATCCGGCATCGACGCCACGAATGATCGGAGCGGCGTCCTTGCCCGCCATGAGCAGGGCGATGCCGAAAAGCATCGCAAAGATGATGAGCGGCAATATTTGCCCCTCCGCCATCGACATTACCGGATTTTCCGGGATCAGCGCCAGGATCATATCTGTTGGCGAGGTGGCAGCCGGCTGAGGAATATCGACGCCAACTGGCAGGCTTATGTCCAGCCCTATACCGGGCTGGAAAATCGTCCCCATGGTAAGGCCGAGCGAAACCGAAATTATCGCGGTAGTGACAAAGAGCAGCAGCGCCTTGCCACCGACATTCCCGAGTTTCTTCAAATCCCCCAGTGCCGCAATACCGGACACCAGCGAGAAAAAAATCAGCGGCACGATCAACATCTTGATGGCCCGGATGAACAGATCGCCGATCCATTTGATGCTTTCAGCCCCCGGACCCCAGAACAATCCCACGGCTATGCCCAGCACCAGCGCCCCGACGACACGCTGCCACAGCGGGATTTTGAACCAGAATTTCAACATCGAGTTTCCTTAAGCAGAGGTCTTCCGGGCAGAGTTCCGGTTGATTGTCCACCGGATATCACGGGTTGGCCGTTGACAAACAGATAGCGCACGCCGGTCGATAACAGCCGCGGCTGTTCATAAGTCGCCGTCGGTGCAAATGATTCCGAATCAAAAACTACAATATCTGCCGCCATCCCGGCCTTGAGATAGCCGCGATCTTTCAAACCGACAATGTCAGCCGTCTGTCCGCTGCTCCTCCGAATGAACCGGGAGAGGGACAATATTTTCCCGTCCACCACAAAATCCCGATAGGCCTTCGGAAAACTCGCATATTTGCGCGGGTGCCCAGTGCTGCCGTCCGACCCCGTAACCACCCAATCCTGCTGAGCAAAGGCTGTTATATCATCCGTATCCATGTTGAACGAGGCGACACGCGCATCACCGGTCTTCAGGATATCGATGGCAACATCCAGAGGATCGCTTCTGCTCCGGGCGGCAAGGTCCGCCAGCGTTTGACCAATCTCGATTTCAGTATCACCCAATCCGCCGGTAATGAGCAATTTATCCGCGCCGCCGCGTCGTTCCAGATTTCCCGCCATTTCGCTTTTGATCCGGTCAAATGTGGCAGCATTTTCCAGACGTTCACGCAGGCCAGCAAGACCTCCGTCCAGCGCCCATCTCGGGACCAGCGCATTGCTTATCCGCGTGCCCGAAGCGGCCCAGGGATATTGGTCGGCGGTTATTTTGCGACCTTTTTCTCGCGCCGAGTTGATCAGCGATATAATTTCGCTGCTCTGTCCCCAGACCGCAGGACCCAGAGCCTTGATGTGGGAAATATGGACAGCCGCTCCGGATTGCGTGCCAATATCGATCGCCTCGTTCACCGCTCCGATCAGACCAATATTATAGCTGCTTTCATCGCGCAAATGGGTGTCATAATAGCCGCCCTTCTGACCGGCGATCTTGGCCAATTCGACAACTTCTGCGGTCCTGGCAAAATTTTGCGGTGTATAATATAGCCCGGCGGAAAGGCCGACCGCGCCCTCGCACATCGCCTGAGCCATCATTTTTCCCATCCGCGAAGACTCTGCTTCGGTTGGAGCACGATCATCATCGCCAATCACGCTTTTGCGAATATATCCGAAACCGGCCAGATAGGCGACATTGGTCCCGATACCATCGTGCCGCGCGCGTGTTGCCATCTTCGATATCTCGGTGCTGCCAAAGCCGTCATTTCCGACCAGAACCGTCGTCACCCCCTGAAACGCGAACGCCTTGTTCTGGCGTTGCTCGGGATTGCCGGAGGCCAGTTGGTCATCCGCATGGGTGTGCGGATCGATAAATCCGGGAGCCACGATCAAGCCCGAAGCGTCGATCCTTTTGGCATCGGCGAACTGATCGTCGGTCGCGTCGCCGATGAAGACGATCCGGTCAAATCTGACCGCTATATCGGCAACCCGGGGTGCGGTGCCGCTGCCATCATAGACCAGACCATCTTCAATCAGATAATCGGCTGCGATCCGATGCGGGCGTTCGGAGGATGTCTCGCAGGCTGAGAGCAACAAAGGCGCAAATGAAGCGATCAAATACGCCAAACTTTTGCGCCCTTTCATCGGGGCGTTTCGGTTCCGAGCAGCGTTTCCATCATCGTGGTCGCTGCCGCTATCGCAATTTTACGAATGAGCCGACGGTCCGTTTCGTCACCCATTTCATAGGTCATGGTTGGAACGCCATATGTCTTGTGGACATAGTTTTTGGAATTCGGCTGCCCCAGATTGTGACCGGCATCCCGATCAATCTGATAATCCGGCAAACGCTGCTCCAGCAAACCCAGCCAGTTCTTCAAGAACATTGGCGGTGTTGTCTGGTAGCTATCCGGAATAGTGTAGAAAATATCATGTTTGGTGGAATGGAAATCGACAAACAGGCGCAAATTCTTGTCCGGGGCCTCTTCGATACCATCCAGCAACTCTTTCATCAGCTTTGTTTCGGGCTGTGTAAACGGGCCCCAGTCGCGATTGAGGTCGATGTGACCGGTGCTATGGCGCCAATGGCCGCGTACGACGCCATCGGGATTGAGCATCGGAACGACAATGGTTTCAAATCTTTCGCGATAGCGTTTCGCCAGCGGCGTGTCGGCCAGCAGCGTTTCGACAAATGGCAATATCGCCAGCGCGCCCGTCACTTCCGGAGGATGCTGCCTGCCGATCAAGACCACCTGCTCAAGCGGCTTCGTACCGTCTTTCCGGATGGTAAGTGCAGAAATATCCCGCCCTTCCGCGGATTTACCGAGCAGCCAGCTTTCGGCAGCAGAAGATTTCGCCGTCTGGCCGAGCCAGGCATTATAGACCGACGGTGGCAAGATTTCCTGCGCGGAGACAAATAGAGGGACATTCTTGAGCTTGACGGTAATCCGCGCCCGTTTCAGGCCGTCAACCTCTTCGACTTTGACAAATTTCTTCGGCAGATAGTCCCAGTTGACCCCGTCCGAACTGGTTTTTGGCCAATAGCGATGTCCGCAGGCTTCATAATTCAGCATCAGGGTAATCTTGCCGGGCTTGCGGGGTATCAGACGAAATGCGTACCAGGCGCTGCAGTTGATTGGTGGCTTGTCTTCGGGTGCCAGTGTGACCTCGATCCGTTTCGATCCCGAAGACCTGCAGGACGCAACGTTGCCGGAAGGGAAATCCGTGTCCAGCGCAACATTTTCCGTTTCACACCGGATTTTGTTGCCGGCCCCCGCGGCATGCGCGGGAGCCGGCAGAAAAGCAGCCAAAGCAAATGCCACCATCCCGATCGAAATCATTTTCAGATCGAAACGGAAAATGCGACCCGGCATCATTTCAGCTACTTTATACATGGATCAGAATTTCTTCTGGATCTCGAAGCGGAACTGACGGCCCCTTGCGCTGTGCAATGCACCGTCGAAACCGAACAATTCGTCAGACAGCGGCGGTTCCGCATCGAAGATGTTGTTGAACCCGAATTTTAGCCGCGTTCCATCCAGTCCGGTGTCATTGTTAATCGTGTAGCTGATCGAGGCATTCATGGTGAACCAGTCATCCACACGGTAAAATGCGCCGGTATCATTTTGCACTGCGCCAACATCGAATATCTTCCCGACATATCGGCCGAACAGGTTGACCGCAACCGGACCGGAGCGCCAGTTCACCGATCCGCTAAGCCGCCATTTGGGTCGGCCATCCAGTTCAAGTTGCTCGCCAAAGCCTTCCGGCCGCAACGTTGCAATACTGCCTGCCGAAACTTCCGGTATTGCAGCCAGCAGATCAGGCAGGTCCGTCAGCAGCGGCAGTCCGTCCGCGCCGGGCGTTTGGTAAATACTCTTCAGGCGCGCGGCATTCAGGGTCAGCTTGAATTTGCCAATGCCAAAATCCGGAACGGTATAGAAAAGACCAAAATCGAAGCCTTTGCTTACCCGGGAGTCCAGATTTCTATACGGGTTCAAGATCTCGATGACATCACCGGCCGGCAGGATACCGGTCCCCGCATATAATGCCAACTGATCTGCATCCGGATCGGCGCGGACAACGTTCGGATTGCTCCGGCCTTGCAGACGCTCCACCAAGTCCAGATACAAGGCATTTTGAGCGCCAAAAATACCGACAATGCCAGTCTGTTTCACGCGCCAATAGTCAGCTGTCAGCGTCAGCCCGGGAATGAAATCCGGTGCTACGACGACGCCAAAGTTGATGCTCTGACTCTTGGCCACCTCGAAAAATAGCCCCTTCCCAACGCGGCCAAAGTTTGATTCAAGGATATTGAACTGACATGAGGGACAGACGATGGGCCAGCGGGGATTTTTTGATTTGGAGCATCGCTATGATGGGCTGGACGCGAAGTCTGATCCTTTGGTGGCGATATTGGCGGCGGTTCCCTTTGAGCTGTTCCGGGTCAAGCTGAAGACAGCGCTGGTGAAGGGCGGGTTGCGGCGGGCAGACGCTGACCGTAAGAGTTTGGCGGGCCGCAAGCCTTGGGATGAGGTGCTGATCTTCAAGGCATTGGTGCTTCAGGCGCTCTACAATCTGTCGGACGACGCGATGGAATATCAGTTGCGCGACCGGCTGTCGTTCATGCGGTTCGTCGGGCTGGGACTGGAAGATGCGGTGCCAGATGCCAAAACGCTGTGGCTATATCGGGAAGCGCTCGGCAAAGCCGGGGCGGTTGAGGGGCTGTTCAATCAGTTTGACAGCTACCTCAAAGCAAAGGGCTATCTTGCGATGGGCGGTCAGATCATCGATGCGACCATCGTTCCGGCCCCG
>JBALUX010000047.1:0-5545 GCA_036963725.1 Parasphingorhabdus sp.
TCTTGAGGTAGCAGGTTCGAGTCCTGCCGGGCGCACCATTTTTCCTATTTCTTGAAACCACGCTGGACAGCGTCCATTGGCTCCGAAGTGACCGGATAGCCGATGCCTTCCGGTATGCACAGATGGACTTCCTCGCCCCGTTTTTCGATATTAGGAGAGACCATCACCGACGGGTGGTCCTTCACATGGGCCACAGCCTCGTCAAACGAGCCGAATTGCGCCAGCCGCTCCAGATTGCGCTTGGTCGGGAAGATGATCTTCACCTCGCCCGCTTCGGCGCGATCGAGCACCGATTGTGCATTGCCCCAGAACAGATTGTAATTTTCGGTTTCATCGACCGTGGCCTCCGCCTGGTGGTCATCATGCGAGATCATATAGAATCTTGTATCGAACACGCGCTTTTCGGCAAAGGGCGGGCACCAGCGCGAGAAGGGTATCAGCTTTTCCAGCTCCAGCTGCCAGTCGAACTGGTTGCAGATATCAGCCAGCACCGTGCCTTTGTGAAGCGCATCGCGCGCTTCCAATACGCGCTTGGCATCCAGATCGCCCTCCACTGCGACTGCTATGCCCGTTTCCTCGATCGATTCCCGGACCGCCGCAATGCGCGCGCCATATTCATCAAAATCGTCATGGCCGAGGGCCTTGGCAAATTCAAAGTCCGCTTCGTCGATCCGACCACCGGGAAATACTGCGGCGCCGGCGGCGAAGACCATCTTTGCCGAGCGCTCCACCATCAACAGATCCGGTGCGCTCTGTCCCGGCTGATCGCGAAATATTACCAGCGTTGAAGCGGGAATCGGTTTCGGCATGGGCTTGCCCGTGATTGCATCCATCGCGGGTGCTGCGCTGTCGGTCTTTGCTTTGTTCATGCTTTCATATGAACAGCAAGCGACTGCTTTGCCAAGCCTTTTGATCGCTTGCGGCACATGCAATCGGATTTGCCAAAAATCAAACAGCGTGGCAGGATCAGGATATGGGAATGTTCGAGCTATTGGGATTGGCCGGTAGCGTCAGCCTGATATCGGGCTGGCGGCTCTATCTGACGGTGTTTGTGACCGGTCTGGCGATGCGCCTCGGATGGATAAGCCTGCCGGAGCATCTGCAAGTCCTCGATGCCTTTGCCAATCCCTGGGTATTGGCAATCAGCGCGCTCGGTGCGGTAGCCGAATTTTTCGCCGACAAGATTCTCTGGCTCGATTCGATCTGGGACACCATCCACACCGCGATCCGGCCACTGGGCGGCGCCCTGCTCGCTCTGGCCGTCGTCGATGCCAGTGACCCCGCCTGGCAGGTCATCGTCTTTCTCCTCGGCGGTGGCGCTGCCCTGATGAGCCACAGCGCCAAGGCCGGTGCCCGCGCGCTGGTCAACACCAGTCCGGAGCCCGTCAGCAACGCGGTCGTCTCGACTGGCGAAGATATCGCAACCGGCGGCCTGCTCTTCCTCGCCTTTGCCAATCCGGTGGCCGCGCTGATCATCGCATCGGTGCTGCTGATCCTGTGCCTTTTTCTGGTCTACAAAGGCTTCAAGCTCTGGCGAAAAATGGTGTCGAACGGCAGCTAGCCGGCGACGGAACTATAATAGCTCCGTTTCAGAGACAATTTTCAGGGAGGCAGGCGGGGCATAGAGACCAATCCGCGATCTCTTTACCAACCACCTACACTGGGCAGCGTCCGTTCCTTCCATAAGAAGGTCCGAAGCGCTTGCATGCCCAGAGATGGAAATTGCTACAGTGCAATTACAAGGGCTAATCAGGGTCAATTAGCAAAAAATGGTCGGGGAGACAGGATTTGAACCTGCGACCCCCTGTACCCAAAACAGGTGCGCTACCAGGCTGCGCCACTCCCCGACGCGCGCTTCCCCTAGGCGGTGCTTTTGCGAAAAGCAAAGGGTTTTTACGCTTCTTTTTTGCCGCTGCTCATCAAGTGAGCCTTTCACGGCGTCGCAGAAAAAATGGTGGGCCCGGAGGGATTCGAACCCCCGACCTAGCCGTTATGAGCGGCCAGCTCTAACCAACTGAGCTACAGGCCCATATGAGCAGCTTTTCCAGGCAGATCTCAATGGGATGGTGCGATAGCGGAAGCCGTGATGATTTGGCAAGACCGATCATCGCAATTCGTGCGATTGGCGGCGATGAGATGCTAGGCGCCTGACGCAGCCGCCATCAACTGGCCGATATCGACGGGTTTCACGTTTCTCGTTTCGAGATGCTCGATAACCTCTCGCCACCAGCCGTAGAAACCGTCCAGGTCCTCCTGAGAGCGCACATAAGGCGTATGCCCCGGAGCAAGTGACGGAGAATGAAAGGAGAAAACCAGCAGCCGCAAATCATCGTCCAGCGCGACGTCGATGGCTTCTTTCGTTTCGCGCGCCGAGATGCCCTCGGGGGTCAGCGGAATCCGCTCGAGCATCTTGCTACGGGAGAAGACCGCGTTGACCAGCGGATATTTTTCCATGACCCCCGCGAACAGGCCCGCCTGTTTGCGCAGGAGGCCCGAATAGACGGTCGTCAGCGGCACTTCGAGCAGCTTGTCGTCACCATTCCACCAGAAAGGCTCCGAGCCAACCGCCAGAAAGTCGGGGCCGCCCTGCCCGCTATAATCAAAGCGCGGCCTGATACTGCTGTCCATGACAAAACCGTGTTTGATCAGCAGCCCGGTGGTATGCGGCCCGATGCCATAGCGCCCGGCGCGAAAAATCGTCGGCGTGATGCCGATTCTGTCGCGAATCGCATCGCGCAAGGTGACCAGCTTTTCTTCTTCCAGCTCTTTCGGCAGATTGCCGGCGAAGCTGTTGTGAACATTTACATTCTCTACGAACGGCGGATTGATCCAGGGATGCAGATGAACGCCGATTTCAGCAGTCTTTTTCTTTGCAACACTCTTGAGAAACACGACTGCGGCGTCGTCTTGGACAATCGCATAATCGATAAAATAGACCGGCTTGAATCCGTGAGCTTCGGCAAATTCCTGAAATTCCTGCAGCTTGGGAACCGATATCGTCGTGTGCCCGTCCCGTTGAAACGGCGCGTTCCAGTCAAATTCCTCTTCGGTGTCTATGGAGATCAAGAAGCGTCTGCCGAAATTTTCCGGCCAGATGACGTGGCTATCCGGTTTGTGGATTTTCATCGGATGATGACCCTGTGCAGAAATTTCTGTCACCTCGCTGTTGCCGGCAATCTCGCAAAAACAACAACAAGAACAGACAGGCTATTCTGATTCCGTTTCCCGAATTTTGATTTTGCTAGTCGTCGCTGCCGGAAGGGTCAAGGCAATGTTATCCGCGTTTATGGTGAGAGAACCACCCGCTGACTGCGCGAGATTCCGTACCAGACGCAGTGAGAAACCAAGCCCGAGCAGCGAGGATTCACCGACCTCGCCGTCAATGCCCTGCGACGGATCGAGCAATATGCTTTCGGCAACATCCTTGATCCGCGACGGGCGCGAGAGTGTGAACTGGTTGGTCGGTTGCAGACCGATCCGGGTCCGCAGCTCGCCCTTCAGGGTTTCGCCATTCTCGCAGGAGATAATCGCGGCCGACAACAAGCGGGCAAAAATCCGTTCTACCGATTCGCCATCCAGCGCGAACGGCCGGACCGGCTCCGCCTTGCTGATGTTGAGTTCGACCACCTTGCTCTGCGTCAGCCCCTGAAGGCGCTGGGTCATCCGTTCGAACAGCCAGTCGGCCTTGGTGGTGCCGCTGGATTCCGGCAATTGCCCCGAATCGACTTTCACGGCGATATCCAGATCTTCGAAACCGGCCAGCAATCGCCGCGCTTCGTCCATGATGTTCCGCGCCAGCGACCGATATTCAAAGGAGGCGGGGCCGAAAAGCTGTTGCTCGATAATCTCGCTGAACCCGATGACGGCGTTCAGCGGTGTCCGCAGTTCGTGAATCAATTGTTGCAGCTGTTCACGACGCTCGACGTCTATGCCGCCATGACCGGCATCCTCGGCCATATTGGGCCGCCGCATGACTCCGCGATAGCCTTCGAAACGACCGGTTTCCTCGCTGAAACAGGGTATCGCGCTCATCCGCCAGTCGCCGGAAACAATGGCCGCACCGCATAGCCGCATCCGGGCATTTTCCATCGGCATGCGCTGACGAAATGCCGCCGCGCCATAAGCATCAGGGCCTGGTCCTTCGTCAAAGGCCGGCTGGGCTATGGTGACACCGACAATGGCGCCTTTCGGTGGTCCTTCGGTCCAGTTGATCGTGCCCGATTCGTCGGTTTCGAAACGGATGGTCTCGAGCGATTCGGCAAAGATGCTATCACCGCTATCTTCATTGTCCATCGCGCGCGCCACTTCGATCGGCCGGTTCTTCTGATAATCGGCGATCTTCTCGACCAGCGCACTGATCTGCGATTCGGCCAGTTTTTCGGCAGGATCGGCTGGCTGGTCAGTTAGCGAATCGATCGCAGGTATGTCGTCCGCTCTGTCGTCGGCTGGGGGGAACTCATCTGCGGCCTGCGGGACGGACGGGGCCGGCTGGTCATCCACGATCGCGAAACCCTGAGCGCGCAATCGTTGCTGGGCGCGCGGAGAAAGTCTCGGATATGCGTCCGCGCAAATTGCCGGTGCCAGATCCGCGGCGGTCATCGCCGCATCACAGACAGCATCGGTATCGGCGGTCAAATAAACCAGCAGCGGAGCGGAGCGCAAGCGACCGTTCAGGGATTGCACTGCGATTAGACGATCCTGTTCGGAGACCCGTTCATGCAAATCGCGCAACCGGGTCAGCCCCGCCTGGACGTCCTGATTCGCCAGATCGCCCGTTTTCTGCGCCAACAGATCGATCACTTGTCGCCATTGCGTAGCGGCGCCAGCGCCTTCGGGCAGGCTCCCCTTGAGCACGGTGGTCAGGCGGTCATCGAAGCGCAATATCAGATCCCGAAAATATGTGGCTTATCCAATTGTTAACTGGGTGATAACCCTTTCGGGCGGCTACTGGAAGAGATGAAAATCTCGCGTCACAATGTGGGACATGGGAGAAAGCATTGCTTGGTTTGCTTATTATATTATAACGATCAAATGATTCGCGAACGGATATTACTTTTCTATGGCTGATACGAACCTGGACGAAATTGACCTGAAAATCCTGCAACGGCTGCAGGATGATGGTCGGATTACCAACGTGGAACTGGCGAATAGCGTTGGCTTGACAGCCCCGCCCTGTCTCCGCCGGATGCGGGCGTTGGAAGACGAAGGGGTAATCAATTCCTATCATGCTGCGATTGATCCGGCAAAAATGGGTTATACGATCACGGTGTTCGCGATGGTCAGTCTGAAAAGTCAGGCAGAAACCGATTTACAGGCTTTTGAAGAACATGTGCAACAGCTTCCTGAAGTACGCGAATGCTATATGCTCAATGGCGAAATCGACTTTATATTGAAAGTGGTCGCCAAGGACCTGCAACAATTCCAGAGCTTTTTGACCAGCCAGCTGACCGCAGCGCCCAATGTGGCCAGCGTAAAAACGTCGCTCACGATCCGGTCGGCCAAACATCTGCCCGGGGTTCCGATCCAGGACTAGAAGGACTGATCC
>JBALUX010000047.1:5555-17229 GCA_036963725.1 Parasphingorhabdus sp.
GGGCGCCATGAGCGCCCTTTTTCAAATATTCAGTGGATAGCCGACTAGCTTGCAGGTTCGGCAGTCGCTGGCGCAGGAGCCGCTACAGGAGCAGCCGGTGCCGTCTGCTGGTCAATCCAGGTCTGCCACATTCCAGCCAATGGCGCCCGGGGGCCGGATACCTTGCCGAAAGCCTGCTTCGCTGCCGCATAGTCGCCGGCATAGGCATGAGCCGTGCCAACGCCCATATAACCGCGATTCAAATCGGCACTTGGCTTCGCAAGACCGGCTTCGTAAAATGCTACGGCCTTGTTATAGTCTTTATAACCCAGCCAGACATCGGCAAAGTTCATCATGACCGAGCTGCTGCCGGAGCCTCGCACACCCGATGGCTGGGCTGGCAGGGAGGCCTTGTCACCCGAAACTTCACGCCGCGCTGGTACCAGCAATTCGGCGATCAGCGGATGGGAAGAACCCACGGTGCCGTTTTGCTGCCCTTCCTCAAGAACGGCAACCACCTCACCGAACAGATTTTTGCGCTGCGCTTCTTCTGCATATTCCTTATAGTCACTCGAGGTCTTGAGTGCGCCTGTAGCCTTCATGAAACGCAACAGTTCGAGATTTTGCGTACTGTCAGCCTTCAATGTGCGCCGGGTGGCCGCTACCGCGTCGCCCCAGGAATCTCCGGAAGGATAGGCAGCAGCCCATTTTCCAGCCCAGGTGGCGTAAACACCCATGTCACCAGTCGCCAGCGCGCGATCACGGGCCAGCCGATACCATGTTTCGGGAGCCTTGGTCTGCGAAGCATTGGCATCGGTAATGATCTGATCCCATTTCGCCAGCCCTTCAGTAGCCATATTCCGCTTGAAATATGTCTCGGCCAGCAGAGGTTCGAAATTATTACCGCGATAGCCAAGATCATAAGCTGCCTGGAAATAATGCGCGGCTTCGCTCCAACGCTCATCACCAAAGGCAAAATTGCCGAGATAGAAGTTGAATGCAGGCATTTGTTCAGCCGGCGCGAAACCACTTGCGACCATTGCTGTCAGGCCCGTTTCCTGCAGACCCTGGTCTTTCAGTTTTACGCCGAGATTAACCGCGAACTGACCCGCGACAAACTGGTCAAAACCAGTCCATGTCTGGGCAAGCACGCCTTCCATCAGTGGCTTGGCAGCAGCGGGGTCCTCGCCTTCCATTGCTTTTTGCACAGGAAGGATCACCGCGGTGAATTCCTTGCTATTTTTGGGGCCCTTCGGCTTCTTCTTTGCAGCATCGGCTTGCTGCGGAAACGCGGTCACTGCCAGCGTTCCGACAGCTGCCAACGCAACGGCCATGGAAAAATGAGATAAAAAACGCATGAATATCCTCCGGATGATTATTATTTGGGAGAAACAAGTTCCCCGGAATATGGTTGCACCACACACTCTTGGCCCTATTACCAAGCTTTCTAGTCTTTTCTAGCGTTAATGCGCTGAATAGATGTTGAACAGCCCCGGTCAGCGACCGCCGCCGGGCATCCAATAGAGTATAATGAGGTAAAATCGCGTGCTTGCAATCATATCCCCCGCCAAATCGCTGGATTTTGACTCCGCTATTCCGGCGACCCCGCCATCGGAAAACCGCTTTCCCGAGGAAACGGAGAAACTGGCCAAGGCAATCGGGAATCTGACAGTCAAGAAGCTGAAAGCAATCATGCCTGTCTCGGACAATCTGATCGCCCTCAACCGCAAGCGCTACAGCGAATTTTTCGACCAACCAGAACGTCCTGCGATTTATGCCTATAATGGCGACGTCTACACCGGGTTCGAAGCAAGCAGCCTTAGCGAGGAAACCATGACCTTTGCGCAAGGACATTTGCGGATTCTTTCCGGCCTTTACGGATTGCTCCGTCCTCTGGACCCCATTCGTCCCCATCGCCTGGAAATGGGCACAAGATGGGCTCCGCGCTACAGCAAGCTGACCGATTTCTGGAAAGACAAGATCGCGGGCGCATTGGTAGATGATCTCGAACAGATCGGCAGCGAAACCATTGTCAATCTGGCGAGCAACGAATATTGGGCCTCGGTCAAACCGCATGCCGCCAAACTGCCGGGCCGGATCATCGAAGTGGATTTCCGCAAGGACAGCCCGGACGGCCCCAAGTTCATCAGCTTCGAGGCCAAACGCGCGCGCGGCATGATGGCGCGCTATATTTGCGAGAACCACCTGACCGATCCGGAAGCGCTCAAGGGCTTCGACTATGACGGGTACCGCTATGATGCCGACGGCAGCACAGAAAGCAGCCTGCGCTTCCTCCGCTCATGACCGGAAAATCCGCTGTTGTTTTTGGTGCTAGCGGCGGCATTGGTGCGGCGGTGGCCGATGCGCTGCAATCGAATGGCCAGTTCGAGACCGTCATCCGCTTTTCCCGCTCAGGTGACAGCCCTGTGCCCCTCGACCTTACATCCGAAGCCAGCATAGAGGCCGCAGCAGCGTGGATGAAGGGTGAAGGCATTTCTCCATCGATGGTCTTCGTCGCTACCGGCCTGCTTCACGAAGCGGAACGGGGACCGGAGAAAAGTCTCCGCCAGCTGGACGCCGACTGGCTGATGCAAAATTATCAGGTCAATGCGATTGGCCCTGCCCTGATCGCCAAATATTTCCTGCCGTTGATGAACCGCAACGAAGCCATCAGATTTGCCGCCCTCTCTGCCCGCGTCGGCAGCATCTCGGACAACCGGCTCGGCGGCTGGTACGGATATCGCGCTTCCAAGGCCGCGCTCAATATGATGATCCGCAACCTTTCCATCGAATGGTCGCGCAAGAATGACAGATCGATAATTGTCGCGCTGCACCCGGGCACGGTCGACACAGCGTTGAGCGTCCCATTTCAGGGCAATGTATCGCCTGAAAAACTGTTCGATCCGGGTCGCGCCGCTCGCCAGCTTCTCGCCGTTCTCGATGCGCTGGAACCCGCCGGCAGCGGCAAGATTTTTGCCTGGGACGGCAGAGAAATCCAGCCCTGATTCCAGCACTGTAATATTATTGTAAAACTGGCCTGAAAGGCTGGCTTTTGCCCGCCCGATCCCCTAGAAGAACCGACAAGAAAAAACCCATTAAAAAGGCCCGTTTGTGAACGAACAAACCACTCCACCGTCACCGTCCAATATCGAACCGATAGACATCGTCGACGAGATGAAAACCAGCTACATGGATTATGCCATGTCGGTCATCGTCAGCCGTGCGCTGCCCGATGTCCGCGACGGTCTGAAGCCCGTCCATCGTCGTATATTATATGCTGCGCAAGAAGGCGGCATGGTCGCCGGACGGCCCTATCGCAAATGCGCGAAAATCGTCGGTGACGTGATGGGCAACTATCACCCGCATGGCGACAGCGCGATCTATATGGCGCTGGCCCGGATGACCCAGGACTGGTCGATGCGCGTGCCACTGATCGACGGTCAGGGCAATTTCGGCTCGATGGATCCGGACATGCCGGCTTCGATGCGTTATACCGAAGCGCGGCTGAACAAGGTCGCCAATTTCCTGCTCAACGATCTCGACAAGGACACCGTCGATTTCATTCCCAATTATGACGGCAGCCTGCAGGAGCCGAGCGTGCTCCCTGCCCGCTTCCCGAACCTGCTGGTAAACGGTGCCGGCGGCATCGCGGTCGGCATGGCCACCAACATCCCGCCGCATAATCTCGGCGAAGTGATCAACGCCAGCCTCGCCTATATCGAAAATCCGGGAATCACCATCGACGAGCTGATCGAAATCGTCCCCGGACCGGATTTCCCGACCGCACCGCTGATCCTGGGCCAATCCGGCGCACGCGCTGCATATAAAGACGGTCGCGGTTCAATCATGATGCGCGCCCGCCACGTGATTGAAGAAGGACGCGGCGACAAGCGCTCGATCGTCCTGACATCAATCCCGTTCCAGGTCGGCAAGTCCGGTCTGGTCGAAAAAATCGCCGAAGCCGCCAAGGACAAGCGGATCGAGGGTGTCTCCGACATTCGCGACGAATCCAGTCGCGCCGGTGTCCGGGTGGTGATCGAGTTGAAACGCGATGCCACGGCAGATGTCGTGCTCAACCAGATCTGGCGCTTCACCCCTGCCCAGTCGAGCTTCCCTGCCAATATGCTCGCCATTCGCGGCGGCCGGCCAGAAGTGCTGACGCTACGCGACATCATCGAATCCTTCGTCAAATTCCGCGAGGAAGTGATCACCCGCCGCACCAAGTTCGAACTGAACAAGGCGCGCGAACGGGCGCATATCTTGCTCGGCCTTGTCGTTGCAGTCACCAATATGGACGAAGTCGTGCGGATCATCCGTGGTTCCTCGACCCCGGCAGAAGCGCGCGAATCCTTGCTGCGGCGCGAATGGCCGATTGCCGAGATTGCCGGCTATATCCGGCTGGTCGAAGCGACCGAAACCGATGTCGAGGGCGACGTTTACAAATTGTCCCAGGTTCAGGTGAAGGCGATTCTGGATCTGCGTCTGCAGAAACTGACCGCGCTCGGCCGCGAGGAAATTGGCGACGAACTCAAGGAACTGGCTGCCGCGATCGAAGAATATCTAGCAATCTTGGCGGACCGCGCGAAACTCTACGCGGTGATGCGCGAAGAACTGGAAGAAGTGCGCGACCAGTTCGCCACGCCGCGCCTCTCCGAAATCACAGCCGCCTGGGATGGTCTCGAAGACGAAGACCTGATGGAACGGTCCGAAATGGTCGTGACCGTTACCCATGGTGGCTATATCAAGCGGACACCGCTCGACACCTTCCGCGCCCAGCGCCGCGGTGGCAAGGGCCGTGCCGGCATGGCGACCAAGGATGAAGACGCGATCACCGAATTGTTCGTGACCTCGACCCATACGCCGGTGCTGTTCTTCTCGACCCATGGCAAAGTCTACCGGCTCAAGGTCTGGAAACTGCCGGAAGGCGGACCACAGACCAAGGGCCGTCCGATGATCAACCTGCTGCCTTTGGCAGACGGGGAAACCATCTCCACGGTATTACCACTACCCGAAGACGAAGCGGAGTGGGCCGCACTGCACGTCATGTTTGCAACCGCCAAAGGCGGCGTCCGGCGCAACAGCATGGACAGCTTCACCAATGTGCCGTCCAACGGCAAATTTGCGATGAAGTTCGAAGAAGGCAGCGATGACCGCCTGATCGGCGTGGAATTGCTGACCGATGATGACGATGTCCTGCTGGCAACCAGAAACGGCAAAGCGATTCGCTTCGCCGGTGACGCCGTCCGCTCTTTCCAGAGCCGCACGTCCACCGGTGTCCGCGGCATTGCGCTGAAGGGCGATGACGAGGTTATCTCGCTATCCGTCTTGCGCGGCTTTGAAGCGTCGACCGAGGAACGCGATCAATATCTCAAGGCCGCTCCGTGGAAGGATAACGAAAACGCTCCCGAACTGTCCGCCGAACGCATGGCCGAATTCAGCGAGACCGAGGATTTCATCCTCACCGTCTGCGCCAACGGCTATGGCAAGCGCTCGAGCGCTTATGAATATCGCCAGTCGGGCCGCGGTGGTCAGGGCATTCTCAACATCGACAATATCAAGCGCAACGGCACAGTGGTTGCCAGCTTCCGCGCTTCCGACGACGAGCAGGTCATGCTGGTCACCGATCAGGCCAAGCTGATCCGCATGAAAGTAGCGGATATGCGGGTGATTGGCCGGAACAGCTCGGGCGTCAAATTGTTCGACGTCGCCAAGGGCGAACATGTCGTCGGCGCGGCCAAGATTGACGAGGAAGAAGAGCCGGAAAATGAAGCGGAAGAAGCCGTGGTCGAGGAAATGGTCGATCAGGGTATTTCCGATGGCGATGTTGCGGCTGAGCCAGAAGCGCCGGAAGAAGACAACGCCGAATGATCTGATGCCGTTCGTCCTGAGCTTGTCGAAGGACGCCTCTCACTAGAAAGAGGTGCTTCGACAGACTCCGCACGAACGAGAATAATATCGAGGGGAAAGCTGATGAAGGTCACACCATCCGGGCAAGCCTGCGGAGCCGAGGTGACGGGCGTCGACCTGACAAAACCGCTGTCCGCTGACAATATTGCCGCCATCCGCTCTGCCTGGCTTGAACATCATGTGCTGTCCTTCCCGAACCAGGCGATAAATGATGACGATCTCGAGCGGTTCACCCGCTATTTCGGCGACTTCGGCCATGATCCGTTTTTCGATCCGATCGAGGGCCGCAAAAATATTGCCGCTATCCGCCGCGATGCCGACGAGAAATCGCCCCTGTTCGCCGAGAACTGGCACAGCGACTGGAGTTTTCAGGCGCAGCCGCCAGCGGGAACCTGCCTGCTGGGCATAACCATTCCTCCCGTCGGTGGAGACACATTATTCGCCAACCAGCACGCCGCGTTCGATGCGATGCCGCCCGAAATGCGCGCGCAATATGAAGGCCTGACCGCAATCCACAGCGCTGGCCTCGCCTACGCCCCCGACGGTGCCTATGGCGACAAGGACAAGGGCCGCAGCATGGCGATCCGTCCCGACGAATCGGCCCGCGCGGTCCAGACCCACCCCTTGATCCGCGAACATCCCGAAACCGGACGTCTGGGGCTGTTCAGCTGCATGGGCTATATCATGGGCTTCGAAGGCATGGCGCAGGAAGAGGCCCTGCCCTTGCTCCAGCAACTATATGTCTGGCAGAGCCGCGACGAATTTATCTATCGCCACAAGTGGCAACCAGACATGCTGATCCTGTGGGACAATCGCTCGGTGCTGCATTGCGCGACCGGTGGCTATGATGGTCACGACCGCCTGCTGCACCGGACCACGATTGCCGCCTATCAGGCCTGAACCGGATCGGCGCTGTCAGCCGCCATTTCGTGCCGCAAGGTTCTGACAATCCCCGTCGCAATCATGAACTGGCCGAAATAATAGAAAGGCCAGACCAGCAATGTCGGGATGAAGCTCGTTTCCATCGGGCCCATCCGCGCAAAAATCAGCAGGTCCGAGATGAGAAACAGGATCGCGCCCGCGCCGACCTGATAGCGGGAAAAGCGGCTGGTCCACGCCATCGACGCCATCACCGCGACCGACAGGCAATAAACTGCGATGGTTAATGCGTCGCCCCTGACGGATGGCAGAGCCCATGCAATCAACACCGACAGCGGTACCAGCAGAATCGCAAACATCTTCTGGCTGAAACCGAGCTTGTGCCGACGATAGCGGGAATAAAATGCGATCGCGATGAGATGACCGATCATGAACGCTCCGGCCCCGATCCGCATGTCATATTCCAAGGTCATATCACCGATCGCGCCAAAAGCCATGATCGCCCCGACAATCTTGCCATCCAGTCGGTGCAGCCGGATCAGCGCATATATCGCCAGGAAGCTGACCCCAGCGCCCTTCCAGGCGACGATCAACGGCTCAGGCAGCTCGGGATTGTTCAGAACACAGGCAAAATAATAGCTGATGCCAAACAGCAGGCTGAGCATCAAAAATGGTCGGTTTTCGGCAAATGCACTTTTCATCGGAATATTGTCTCCCCCACGTCGCAGCCGTCTCTAACACGCAACAAGCATGACTGCCAGATTGACATTAGGGTCTTACCACAACACTAAGGCGCGCATGACAGAAGTACATATTATTGGCGGCGGACTCGCCGGCTCCGAAGCAGCATGGCAACTCGCGGAACAGGGTATAAAAGTGCGCCTTTCCGAAATGCGGGGCAGCGGCGAGATGACTCCTGCCCACCAGACCGAAGGCCTAGCCGAGCTGGTCTGTTCGAACAGTTTCCGCTCCGATGACGCGGAGAAGAACGCCGTCGGCCTGCTGCATCAGGAAATGCGCGACCTCAATTCGATCATCATCGGCGAAGGCGACAAGCATCGCCTGCCCGCCGGCTCGGCATTGGCCGTCGACCGCGATCATTTCTCGGAAGGCGTCACCAAACGGCTGAGCGAACATCCCAATATCGAGGTGGTGCGCGAGCGAATCGACCAGCTGCCCGAAAGCGGACTTACCATCGTCGCTACCGGCCCGCTGACTGCCATGACGCTCGCCGAGAGCATCGGCGCTGCAACCGGCGAGGATTCGCTGGCCTTTTTCGATGCGATTGCACCGATCGTCTATAAAGACAGCATCAATATGGACATCGCCTGGATGCAGTCGCGCTGGGACAAGGTCGGACCGGAAGGCGACGGCAAGGACTATATCAACTGCCCGATGACCCGCGAACAATATGAAACCTTCATTCAGGGGCTGCTCGACGGCGAGAAAACCGATTTCAAGGAATGGGAAAAGAACACGCCCTATTTCGAAGGCTGCATGCCGATCGAGGTAATGGCCTCGCGCGGTCCGGAAACATTGCGTTTTGGGCCCATGAAACCGGTCGGTCTAACCAACGCCCATACCGGCGAGAGCGCTTATGCCGTGGTCCAACTCCGCCAGGATAATGCACTCGGCACGCTCTGGAACATGGTCGGCTTCCAGACCAAACTCAAATATGGCGCGCAAGCCGATCTGCTCAAATCCATCCCGGGCCTCGAAAATGCCGAATTCGCGCGAATGGGCGGACTGCACCGCAACACATTCATCAACGCACCCAAATTGCTCGACCAGGAACTGCGCCTGAAGAAAGCGCCGCATATCCGCTTTGCCGGCCAGATCACCGGCTGCGAAGGCTATGTCGAAAGTTCAGCGGTCGGGCTGATGGTCGGCCGGATGGTCGCGGCCGAAATCCGCGGCGAGCCCTTCACCCTGCCCCCGCAGACCACTGCTTTTGGAGCACTGCTGTCCCATATCACCGGCGGCGCCGATGCCCGCGACTATCAGCCGATGAACGTTAATTTCGGTCTGTTCCCGCCCTTCGAACAGCGGATCAAGAAGAAAGAGCGCAAGGAAGCCTATACGACAAGGGCCCGGGCAGATTTCGCCCAATGGCTGCAGCCCTTGTCTTCAGAGGGCCTGCAACTCGCCTAGCATTTGCATCGCGACGCAGAGCGCTTGGGCCGCGTGGTCCGGAATTCCGTCCGCGTCAGCTGTCCGTTGCCATCGCGGTCCGCGCCCGCAAAGCGTTCGCTCGTGGCAACCGCCCATTCCTCGAAGGTCAGCAGATTATTGCCGTCCGTATCGAGCTTCCTGAACGCGTCAGTGCGGCTGCTCATCATCTCCAGACGGGTAATGCTCTCGTCTCGATTACGGTCATAGCGGTTGAATCGCATTTCCTCGCGTGTGGCCTTATAGGCTTCGGGCGGCGTCGGCCCGACGGTTTCCTCGTCCAGATCAGCCTCGGGCAAGATTTCGGGATCAACCGGCTCTGGTGGTGGCGGTGCTTCGGGTATCGGAACATCCTGCCCCTCCGCACCGATCCAGAGGAACAGGCCGGCGGTCAACATCAGCATCATGCCAGCCGCGCCGGCGACGAATTTCTTCATAAGCGGGACCCGCGAATTAGCGGCTATTGATCCAGGGTCTAGCGGCCAGCAATCCCGTGCCAGATAATGCGCGCGGCGCTGGCCGGAGTATAGAGATCGGCAGCCAGTTGCCCCTTCCTAACATCGCGGATCATCAGGTTGCAGAGGATTGAGAGTGGTCGTCCGCTTCTGTCAAAATCGGGCCGTCCCTGGGCTGTCACGATTTCCGAGCAGCGGTCAAACGCCGACTGCCGCATCTTTGCATCCGAACAATGGCGGGCAAAATCCCACAAAGCCCACGCCCGGCCGAGTTCGGCCTGTCGCTCGCCCAATGACTCTTGTCCCGCCAGCCCGAATGCGAAAAACCCACCACCGCGAGCGACAGCATAATTGTCAAACTCGCGATCCGCCCAGGGAAAATCATCGAGCATCGCTTCCCACCCGTCGAGCAGGGTCAGGAGCGGTGCGAGATCCACACCCTTTTCCTCGAGACGATTGATTTGGCCGACCAGCGGTTCGCCCGCCGGCCTGTCCGCTGGAAGCTTGGTTAAAATATCCCGCCACCAGGTTAACCGCATCTGTCCAATCAATATTTCCGAAGTCGAGCGGATAATATCGGCGAACCGGGCATCGAGCGCGAACAGCAATGCGTATCGAGAGCGATCGTCCTGCTTTGCATAGGCGTGAACCAACCTGTGAAATGGTTCAAGTTGTAAAACCGTGTCAGACATGGACATTGCGTCAACGGTTTTCTGCGAAAAATCAAGGTAAACATGGCCTTAACCATTCCTATTGCGCCGTCACTAACCCTTTTCTCCCTATCAGGCAGACCGAATTGAAATGGGATGGCACTGCTGTTCACGCACAAATCAAGGGCATGGCATGGTTGACAGGAACAAGATGAAAACAGCGAAATCTTTTTTACAAGAGCTGCGTTCAAATACCGCCGGCAACACGCTTGCCATGGCCGGCATGGCACTTTTCCCGCTCGCCGCCATGATTGGCGGTGGTGTTGATGTCAGCCGCATCTATCTGGTGCAGACGCGTTTGCAGCAGGCATGCGACGCCGGAGCGCTGGCAGGCCGCCGTGAAATGGGCAGCGGCACCTGGTCCGCGAACAGCAATGCCGCCAACACGGCCGCCAATAATATGTTCAAGGCCAATTTCGATACCGACGCTTTTGGTTCCTACGAAGGGACTTCCGCCTTTTCGGAAAATGCCGGAACGGTGACCGGCGTTGCGTCGGTGAAGGTAGATATGGCCGTGATGCAGATGTTCGGTTTCGGCACCAAGAATGTCGCGGTCGAATGCGATGCTTCGATGAGCATCCCCAATACCGACGTCATGTTCGTTCTGGATACGACCGGGTCGATGAATTGTCCGGATACCGGAACCTCGAATTGCAGCAATAATGGCAATAACGAAGCCTGGAACGCCCGGATCCGCGGACTGCGCTCTGCGGTAAAATGTTTTTATGAAACGCTGGCGAAAAGGGACAGCGGAGAGGATTGCGGATCGACGCCATCAGCGGGCAGCGCCAACACTGCACATCTGCGCTTTGGTTTCGTGCCCTACAGCACCAACGTGAACGTCGGAAAGCTTCTGCCGAATGATTATCTCGCTGACCGCTGGACCTATCAGTCGCGCGAGGCAATCACCCGTCCGGAAAATGTGATCGTCGATTACACCCCGGGCACCCCCTACCTCTATGGCAGCACCTTTTACTTTGAAGGCAACTGGAGCGGTCGATCAACGATCGATACCCATTATAATGTCCGCAACAGCTACTCCTGCAACAATCTTCAACCCGACGATTATGACGAAATGTCGGGTAATGAAGGGGCCAAATATGGAGAGTCGACATGGACCTCCGGTAACGAGCAGATCACCCGCTGGTATACCGACGAAGACGGAACCCGCTATGATTATAGCACCAGCTATAGCAGCCGTCAGGACCGCTGCCGTATCCGGCTCCGGACCCGCGGCCTGGTCGAGAGACGTGAATATCGGCAGATCAATTCACCCGTCTATGAACAGCAGCAGGTATTTTCCCGCTATGATTACAAGCCGGTCACCTTCGATGTCAGCGGCCTTAAAGCCGGCGGAACGACATGGAACGACTCGGTTGATCTTCCGGTCGGCAATGAAGGCCTGGACACCGGCGTGACGTGGGATGGCTGCATCGAAGAGCGGCAAACCGTCCGAACCAACAATTTTAATCCAATACCAATGGCCGCATATGACTTGGATATCGACCGGGTACCAACCATTGGCGACCCGGCCACGCAGTGGGGACCTTTGCTCGAAGCAGCGGTCTGGGGCAG
>JBALUX010000048.1:0-16997 GCA_036963725.1 Parasphingorhabdus sp.
GTGGGTCGGGACGATAGCGCAGGAATGTCAGCGCCGGCGTACTCCAGTTGGTCCAGTTACCACGTTGGCTCGCAGGGTGGACGAAGCGCCGCAGCCAAGCCATTGCGGGAGCCGCAAAAGCATCGTCATCATAGCCGGGTCTTGAAATAACTGCAATCGGCAATAATCGGGCGATCTTTCGCCAGTCTTTCCAGCGGTGAAATTGCGCCAGATTGTCGGCGCCCATGATCCAGATAAACTGTCGTTTCGGGTAGCGGCGCACCAGTTTGCGCAGCGTGTCATAGGTATAGCGCGTGCCCAGTTCCTGTTCGATGGCAGTGGGTTGAATCGTGCTTCGCCGCGCCTGTTTTTGCGCCGAGGCCAGTCGCGCATGCAGCGGCGCCATGTCGTTTGCCCCTTCTTTCAGCGGATTGCCAGGCGACACCAGCCACCAGAATTCATCGAGATCAAGTTCCTGCATGGCAAACAGGCTGATCGAGCGATGGGCGCCATGGGCCGGATTGAACGATCCACCGAGAAGGCCGGTAGTTTTCACCGAATCACGTTCAAGGCCGTACCTGCCCGGTTCCACGCACCACCCATTTATAGGTCGTCAGCCCTTCCAGCGCCACCGGACCACGCGCGTGCAGCCGTCCGGTAGAAATGCCGATTTCCGCGCCGAGTCCGAATTCGCCGCCATCGGCAAACTGGCTCGATGCATTGTGCATTACGATCGCGCTGTCGGCCCGCAGGATGAACCGTTCGGCCAGATCTTGGTCTTCGGTTACAATCACGTCGGTGTGGTGCGAGCCATGTTCGGCAATATGGGCCAGCGCCTCATCAACGCCATTGACCATCGCGATGGACACGATTGGCGCGAGATATTCGGCGTCCCAGTCAGCCGCTTCCGCCGAGACGATTCGCTCGTCCAGTTCCAGCACCGCATCATCGCCGCGAATTTCACAGCCGGCATCAAGCAGCGCACGAACCAGTGGGCCGGGCGCCGGATAATCCTGATCGATCAGCAACGTCTCCATCGCTCCGCAAATACCGGTCCGCCGCATCTTGGCATTGACCGCAATGGCGACGGCTTTCTCTTGGTCGGCATCCTTGCCGATATAGATATGGTTGATGCCGTCGAGATGCGCCAGCACAGGTACTCGTGCTTCATCCTGCACCCGTTTGACCAGCGACTTGCCACCCCGCGGGATGATAATATCGATCAGCCCGCTGGCCTTCAGCATTGCGCCCACCGCAGCGCGATCGGTGGTCTGGACCAGCTGGATCGCGTCCGCGGGAAGTCCCGCTTCGACCACGCCCGCCGCCATCGCATCAAAAATCGCGCCGTTGCTGTGGATCGCTTCCGATCCGCCGCGCAGGATAACCGCATTGCCCGAACGCAGCGTCAAGGCAGCCGCATCGGCAGTCACATTGGGGCGGCTTTCATAAATGATTCCGATGACGCCCAGCGGCACCCGGACCCGTTCCATCACCAGACCATTGGGCCGTTCGGTGCGGTCGATGACCTGTCCGACGGGATCGGGCAGATCGGCGACCTGCTCCACCGCTGCCGCGATAGCTTCAAGTCGTCCTTCATCGATCATCAGCCGGTCGATCATGGAATCACTCAGCTCGCGATCCCGCGCGCTTGCCACGTCGCGCTGATTGGCAGCCAGGATGGTTTTTTGATTGGCACGCAAATGCCGCGCAGCCGCTTTCAGAGCGGTTGCTTTTTGTGCATCGCTCACGCCGGTCAGCATTGAGAAGGCAGCGCGCGCCTTGCGGCCCATGTCGGTAATCAGTTGTACAGGTTCTGTCATAAGCGGCTGCTAGCATGACGGCGTCATCAATTTAACCCAAAATCGCCGCATAGCCTGAGCAAGAAAATTTTGTCGTGGAACAACAATCGATTCTTCCGAATCGCTATTCCCGCAGAGAAATTATCCGTAAACGCGCAATTCATCGCACGACTGGTTCGACTCGTCACGAGTCTCCCCGATGCGATTCGCCAGCCTCGCCACCCTCTGCTAGCGAACAATCGGGGATTACGAATAACAACGGCGGGTCATGCACACAAAAAATACCAGACAGGGGCTGAAGGCCCGGCTGGACCATATGTTTACGGATCGCGAACTTTTCATGCGATCGCACGGACAGGTCCGCTTTATCACGATATCGGCGATATTGCAGAAACGCGTGGTTTATTCCGTCGTATCTGCACTGGCGATTTGGCTTTTGGTCACGCTGGCGATGATGTTCAATCAGTTGACAGTCACCGGCGAACGGCTGGCTCTCGCTGAAAAAGAAGCTCTGGTGAACAGCACCGAAAGCCGCGTGGCCAGCTATAAGAAGTCGATTGACGGAGTCGCCGCTGATCTTGAGCAGCGTCAGGACGCGCTCGACCAGATGACCGAACAGTTTATCGGCGAACAGCTGGAAACAACCGATCCAGTGACGGAAGACCAGCCAGCGGCGCAACTTTCCGAAAATACAAAGAAAATCAGCACCGCTTTTCCCGAAGCGGCCCATCTCGCCAAACTGGAAGCGCGACAAATTGCGTTTGCCCGCCGACTGACAACAGCTGCGATGCAACGCACCGCACAAGCCGCTGCGGCGATTCGCAAATTCGGCCTTAACCCCGACAAGCTGACCAAAAACTCCACCACAGCAATGGGCGGCCCCTTCATTCCTTTCTTCCAGAATGATGATCAACAACTGCACCCCACGCTCGAACGGCTCAATCTGGCGCTTCAGGAAATGGACGCTCTGGAACGGACGTTGATCGCCATCCCGTCCGGCAAGCCAGCCAGCAGCGGCATGATTTCGAGCAGCTACGGCTTTCGCCGCGATCCTTTCACCGGCGCAGGCGCAATGCACAGCGGCATGGATTTCAAGGGACCGCTCGGCCAGCCGATCCTCGCAGCCGCTGGCGGCAAGGTAACCCATGCCGGATGGAAATCCGGCTATGGCAAGACCGTGGAAATCACCCATGGCAATGGATTGATGACGCGTTACGCACATATGTCGAAAATTGGCGTGACCGCTGGCCAAAAGGTTGAACAGGGATTACAATTGGGAGCAATGGGAAGCACCGGACGCTCGACCGGTACGCACCTGCATTTTGAGGTGCGGCTCAACGGGCGCGCAATCAACCCCCGACCATTTTTAGAGGCGAATACAGATGTTCTCAAGATCAAAGCCAACGCGCGACAACGCGCCAGCACCCCGAAACACAGCAAGTCAGGCTCCAGCCGTGGCTAGAAGCAGTGGTAGCAGCGGATCAAGCTTCTCGATCATCGGTGACGGTATCGTCATCACCGGCAATATCGAATCGAAAGTCGACCTGCATATCGACGGCGAAGTGATCGGCGACGTGAAATGCCTGTCGCTGGTGCAGGGGCCATCGAGCAAAATCAAGGGTGCGATCGTTGCCCAGAACGCCAGCCTGTCAGGCGCGGTCGAAGGGTCGATAGATGCCGGCGATCTTGCCATCGCTTCCACCGCCCGCATCGGCGGCGATGTGACTTATGAAAATGTGACGATCGAGCAAGGCGGGCATGTCGACGGCAAGTTCAAACACCGCAGCAGCAAGTCACCCAATCTCGCCAAATCGACGGTGAACATGAACGAAATGGCGATCCCGCTGGAACTGACGCCGGGCGACAGGGCTGCCTGACTTCACCATTGCGCGTTAGTGCCTGGTCGGAAACGATCCCTAAAGTTAATTTCTCGGTGCCTGTCTCCGGTAGCTCAGCGCTTCCGCCACATGGATTCGACCGATATCTTCCGCGCCGGCCAGATCAGCGATAGTGCGAGCTACGCGCAACACTCTTGTATAGCCGCGCGCCGTTAGCCGCATCGCTTCCGCCGCCTGACCCAGCAACGCCTGCCCCGGCTCGTCGGGCGTGGCATATTTTTTCAGCGCATCACCGTCTATTTCACTATTGGTCCGCGCTTCCAGATCATTATAGCGCTCGCTCTGGATCGACCGCGCCTTGGCAACCCGCGCGGCCACCATGTCCGAACCCTCCGCCGGTGGCGGCATGGTAAGATCTGCAGCTGACAAGGCTTCCACTTCGATATGCAGGTCAATCCGGTCGAGCAGTGGTCCGGAAACTTTCGCCTGATAATCAGCCGCGCAGCGGGGCGCTCTCGAACAAGCCAGAGCGGCATCGCCGAGATGCCCACAGCGGCACGGATTCATCGCCGCTATCATCTGAACCCGCGCCGGAAAGGTGACATGCGCATTGGCCCGGGCCACGCTGACTTCTCCGGTTTCCAGCGGTTGCCGTAGCGAATCAAGCACCGCACGCTGGAATTCCGGCAATTCGTCGAGAAACAGCACGCCGAGATGGGCCATGCTGACTTCCCCGGGGCGAACCTTGAGCCCGCCACCGACCAGCGCTGCTATCGAGGCGCTGTGATGCGGTGCGCGAAACGGTCGCTGGCGCGACATCTGGCCGCCCTCCAGCGTCCCGGCGACCGACGCCACCATCGACACTTCCAGCGCTTCGGATGGTGACAAGGGTGGCAAGATGCCCGGCAGACAGGAGGCGAGCAAAGATTTGCCCGATCCAGGCGGTCCGTTCATCAGCAGATTATGCCCGCCAGCAGCGGCGATTTCCAATGCCCGCTTCGCCGTTTCCTGGCCCTTTACCTCTTTAAGGTCCGGTCCATAATCCAGCTCCGGTGCGGGCCCGGTTTCCGGCGGGGTCAATATCGACTGGCCCTTGAAATGATTGAGCAGCGCCAGCAGGTCGCCCGGTGCCAGTATCTCTACATCGCCGGCCCAGGCCGCTTCGGATCCCTGCAGCGCAGGACAGATCAAGCCCAGATCTTTACCCGATGCGTAGAGCGCCGCAAGCAACACACCCGGCGTGACCGCCAGCCGGCCGTCGAGTGACAATTCTCCGACCACGACATAGCTCGCCAAGGTCTCGGCATCGATAATCCCCATCGCCCCGAGCAATGCCAGCGCGATCGGCAGATCATAATGAGAGCCGGCTTTCGGCAGATCGGCGGGCGACAGATTGACGGTGATTCTTTTGGGAGGCAGCGACAGGCCCATTGCCGCAATGGCAGCGCGCACCCGCTCGCGACTTTCGGCGACTGCCTTGTCCGGCAGACCTACGACGTTGAACGCAGGCAATCCGGGCGCAACCTGACATTGCACTTCGACTCCCCGCGCTTCCAGTCCGAGATAGGCTACCGTCTGAACCAGCGCCACCATCATAGCCGTCCCAATTTCATGAAGCGAATAGTGGCAATGACGCGAGAACGAGTCGAGCCGCAACCGCTCCATGTCCGCAACGGTCAAGACCGCTGAGCCGGACAAAGGCAAATAGTTAATATTGGGTAACTAGACCCCGATACTTTGTGGCAAGCGCCAGCCCCCAGAGAAGCAGCATGAGTAAGAGTAATCAAACAGACATTTCACAAAATTGCAGCGATTCGACCGGTTCAAACGGTGGTTTCCTGGTCAGCGCCTTCCTGCTTGTTGCGCTGCTCCTCTTCCCGGCCCAGCCCGCGATCAGTGCCAGCAGCTATACCGTCACAGAGACGGTCGAGATTTTCGAATATGATCTGCACGAACCGCAAGCACCGGCGGAACCAGCCGGCGCGGCCTACGGCCAATATGGCCCGTTTCGCGTTATCGCGGCGGACACGGTAGAAATGACCGGAACCGTCGACAGCTACACGCCTGCATTGTTCCGCCAGATGATGAGACATTTCCCGGCGATCAAGCGGATCGAAATGCTCGATTGCGACGGCTCTGTCGATGAAGAAGCCAATCTCAGACTCGCCCGGATGATCCGCAACGCAGGTATCAGCACCAATGTTCCGGCTGGCGGCTCGGTCCGATCCGGCGCGGTCGAATTGTTTCTCTCCGGCGTCCGGCGGACAGCGCATCGTGATGCTGAATTTGTCGTGCATAGCTGGATGGACGAAGATGGCCGCGAAGCGAATGACTATCCGGCCAATGATCCGGTCCACTCGGAATATCTTGATTATTATGCCGAAATGGGTGTTCCCAAGGGAACTGCGCAAGAATTTTACGCGCTGACCAACAGCGTTCCCTTTTCGGAGCAATTGCGGCTGTCGCGCAACGATATGGCCCGTTTCCAGATGGTCCACTAAACTCCGTCCTGCTGCCTTCCGTTCATGTTTCATGCATGGGCCGGGAACAATAATCTTATCCACGCGCTTTAGTTGACAGAGCGGCCTTGCGACTCCGCTCGCAAAGCACCAAGTGGAACGAGATGACCGACAAAATGACGAACAAGCGCTGGAAATATACTTCGGGATCCCGATTTGCGCTTTCAGTGATCGGATTCACGCTGATCCTGCTTTCGCCGATCATTGGCGCAATTCCTGGCCCGGGTTTCATCATCGTCTTTCCCATCGGCCTGGCGCTGGTCCTGCAAAACTCGCGCTGGGCTAAGAAGCGCTATGTCGATTTCAAGCGCCGCTTCCCCAATTATGGCAAATGGACCGACTGGGCGATGCGCAGACGGCACCACAAGACACTTCCCGAAGATTTTGAACTGCCGATTTTCGGCAAGGTGAAGACCGGCAATCGGGACAAGAAAGTCTAGGGCCAGAGCCAGTTATATGCATGGGCGTAGGTCGGAAAAGCTATCTATAGCACGGACAGGCCTTGGCTTCCCTTCCTCGCGCAAATCCAAATCGCTTGAAACCATGCTCCCCGTAATTAATTAGGTGCCGGCCCTAGTGCAAACGCTTGACTTTCCGCGCCTGCCTGCCTAATCGCAGCCACAACGTATCGGCCGCAGCTTATAGCGGCCTTTTTTATCGAAATTTTGACGTAGGATAATCGCGATGAAGCGTACATTTCAACCAAGCCGTCTGGTCCGTAAACGGCGCCATGGTTTCCGCGCCCGCAAAGCCACTGTTGGTGGCCGTAAAGTGCTAGCTGCCCGCCGTAGCCGTGGCCGCAAGAAGCTTTCTGCCTAAAAGCAAATGACCGCCCGTGCTACGCCTGTCGAAGCACGCCCAAAGCCGGATCATCTGGATTTGAAGAATCCTTCAGCCGATTCGGTGCTCGCTGATTCAAACCAGCCTATCGAGGTGATTCGCAAACGCGCGGATTTTCTCGCTGCCAATCGCGGCAAGCGATTCGTTACCTCCAGCTTTGTCCTGCTCGCGCATCGCCGCCGCCCCGATCACAGCATCGGGACGGATAAGATTCGCTATGGCATCACGGTCACCAAGAAAATCGGCAATGCCGTAGCACGCAACCGGATGAAGCGCCGGTTCCGGGCGCTGCTGGCGCAAAGCCTGCCCGGCAATGGCATCGCTGGCGTCGATCATATCATGATTGGCCGCAAAGCCGTTAAAGAGGCAGATTTTGCCAGCATGAAGGCCGATCTGGAAAAGGGCCTGCGATATCTGGCCAAAAAGCTCGGCTAGTCATGTTGAAATCTGTTTTCATCTTCTGCGTACGATGCTGGCAATGGGGCCCGTCGCGAATTTTGCCCCCGACTTGTCGTTATATGCCGACCTGCAGCGCCTATACGATCGAAGCGATTGAGAAACATGGTGCAATTAGGGGTAGCTGGCTGGGGGCTAAACGGCTATTGCGCTGCCATCCTTGGGGTGGCTCGGGTTTTGACCCGGTGCCTTGATACCCTGAACACCGATCCTAATGACAACAATTGGCCGAAAGCGGGACGAGATAGTGGACGACAAGCGTAATATTATCATGGCGATACTCCTCACGGGGATCATCCTGTTCGGCTGGCCTTTGCTGATGGAACAGTTTTTCCCCGACATGGCCAACAAGAACGAGGCTGTGGAACAGGCTGATGTTCCGGCGACAGACCAGGTTGCAGGCAGCGCCAGCGCTCCGGCTGTCATTCCGGGCACTGACGGCGCGGGCATCGTGGCTGCGGCTGCGTCAGACAAGATCAGACCGCTAGCCACTGTTCTGCGCGAGAATCCTCGTGTCCTGATCGAAACACCGCGGCTGAAGGGTTCTGTCAACCTCAAGGGCGGACGCATTGACGATCTCACACTGACCGATCACACGGTCGATATGAGCAAGGATAGCGACCCTGTCCGGCTCTTTGCACCGTCCGGCACCGAGAACGCCTATTTCAGCCGCGTCGGCTGGGCTGGCGATGGCGTCGCGGTTCCCGACGACAACACGATCTGGTCCGCCGACCAGAGCCGGCTCACCCCGGAAACGCCCGTTACTCTGAGCTGGTCCAACGAGACCGGCCAGACCTACACGATAAAGCTCTCGATCGATTCCGACTATCTGATCACCACTGAACAGAGTGTCGCCAACCGCGGCGAGAACGCGATTGCGCTCAAACCCTATGGCCTGATCAACCGGAAACGGGACTTGAATAATATCCCGGCCAATGAAGCCAGCACCTGGACCATCCACTCCGGTCCGGTCGGCGTCTATGAAGGCGCGGCCAATTATGACGTGGACTATAAGAATCTTGCTGGCGAAGAACCGGGTTTCTTTGCAAGCCTGTTTGGCACTTCCGCTGTTTCGGGAACCAACTCCTATGACAAGGAAGTCAGCTGGCTGGGCTTTACCGACAAATATTGGCTGGGCGCCTTGATCCCCGACAATATTAACGATGTCGACGCCAAATTCCGCTCTGGCGGCGGTGATATCTTCCAGGCCGAGATAGCGAAAAAGAGCGCGCAGATCATTGCGCCGGGCAAGCAGCTGACGACCACGACCCGTCTATTTGCCGGAGCCAAAGAGAACGCGCTTCTCGAAAAATATGAAAAAGAATTCGGCATCAAGAATCTGGATCGCGCTATCGACTGGGGCTGGTTCTACTGGTTCGAAAAGCCGCTTTTCTATCTGCTCAACTGGTTGTTCGAACTGGTCGGGAACTTCGGGGTAGCGATCATCCTGATGACCTTCGTCGTCCGCGGAGTGATGTTCCCGATCGCCCAGAAACAATTCGCATCCATGGCGCAAATGCGCGCGGTGCAGCCGAAGATGAAAGCTATTCAAGCGAAGCACAAGGATGACAAGCAGCAACAGCAGCAGGAAATCATGAAGCTGTACAAGGACGAGAAGGTCAATCCGCTTGCCGGCTGCCTGCCCATCTTCCTGCAAATTCCGATCTTCTTCGCGCTGTACAAGGTGCTGATGCTGTCGATTGAGATGCGTCACCAGCCCTTTGCTCTCTGGATCAAGGATCTGAGCGCACCCGATCCGCTGACGCCGGTCAATCTGTTCGGCCTGCTGCCGTTCGATCCGCCGACATTTCTCGCGGTGGGCGTTTTGCCGATCCTCATGGGCATCACCATGCACTTCCAGTTCAAGCTGAACCCGGCACCGATGGATCCGATGCAGAAGCAGATATTCAGCATCATGCCGTGGATTTTGGTGTTCATCATGGCACCATTTGCCGCCGGTCTGCAGCTCTACTGGACGGTGTCCAATATTCTCACCATCGCCCAGCAAAGCTGGCTCTATTCCCGTCATCCCCAGATGAAGGAAATGATGGCCAAGGAAGCCGAAGAAAAAGCAAGAAAAGCTGCTGCTGACAAGGCCGAGGCATGAGCCTCTGTCCTGACATTGCAGCGGAAGCGAACCCTAACTTTTGCCTGACGCCCGCCATTGTGGCGGCGGGCATGGCACGGGTTTGCGATCGTCAGGATGACAAGTAGATGACTGCCCCTCTCCACCCGAAACTATTCTCCGGCCCGATCAGCTTCCTGAAAAGCGCGCCGCAGCTGCAATTTCTGCCGGACCCGAAAGTCCCGGAGATCGCATTTGCCGGCCGTTCCAATGTCGGCAAATCTTCGCTGATCAATGCGATGACCAATCGCAATGGTCTCGCGCGGACATCCAACACGCCGGGCCGGACCCAGGAACTGAATTTCTTCGATATCGGCGATCCGTTGATCTTCCGGATCTGCGACATGCCGGGCTATGGTTATGCCAAGGCACCGCCGAAAGTGGTCCAGAAATGGCGCTTTCTGATCAACGACTATCTCCGCGGTCGCGCGGTACTCAAACGCACATTCGTCCTGATCGATTCTCGACACGGCATCAAGCCGGTCGACGAAGAAGTGATGGAAATGCTCGACAAGGCGGCGGTGAGCTACAGGGTAGTGCTGACCAAGGCGGACAAGGTGAAGCAGGAAGAACTGGATATCACGGCCGCGAAAGTCGCGGAGATAGCCAAGAAACATCCTGCCGCGCATCCGGACCTGTTGCTTACCTCTTCGGAAAAGAAACAGGGCATCGACGAACTCCGGCTCGCGGTACTGGAAGCAGTGCAGAGCTAGATCGCTGCCCGGCGACGCTTTTCTATACAATGTGCGCCATATTTGGTTATGGGACAGAATATGAAACTGATAATCGGAAACAAAGCCTATTCCAGCTGGTCGATGCGCGGCTGGCTCGCCTGCAAACAGTCGGGCTTGTCCTTCGAGGAACTGACCGTTCCGCTGTTCGGCGATGATTGGGATCATGTCCGCGAGAGCGAGAATTTCGCGCCTTCGGGCGGCAAGGTTCCGATCCTGTGGGATGGCGAGACCGTCGTCTGGGATAGTCTGGCAATTATCGACTGGCTTGCCGACAAAACCCACCGCGACCGCTTCTGGCCCAAAGACGAGACCGCCCGCGGCATGGCCCGCTCGATGGCCGCCGAAATGCACTCGGGCTTCATGGCACTGCGCCGGCAATGCCCGATGAATACACGGAAAATTTATGAAGGCCTGGACTTGAGCGACGAGGTCAAGACAGACGCCGCCCGGATCATCGAGCTCTGGGCGCAGGCACGGGCCCGCTTTGGCAGCGGCGGACCGTTTCTGTTCGGCACCTATGGCGCCGCCGATATCATGTACGCCCCGGTGGTTTCCCGCTTCCAGACTTATGGATTGCGCCTGCCCGGCTTTGCCACCAGCTATATGCAGACCATATTAGATCATGAATGGACTGCGCAGTGGATGGCTGCGGCAGAAGAAGAGCCATGGGTGATCGAGCGGCTCGAACAACCGAAATCAGCAGAAAGCTGAGTAGCCCCATATGACCGCACCAACAGCTCTCGACCTCGCAAAGCGCCTGATCGCGCAACCCAGCATCACGCCTGCGACCGGCAGCGTGTTCGACGAGATGGCGGACATGCTCGCTCCTTTGGGATTTGAAATATCCCGTTTCATCGCCGGTGATGCCCCCGAAGATGCGGAGCTTGGCGGTCCGGTCGAGAATCTCTTTGCCATTCGAAAAGGTCTAGCCGGCTCGCGCCATTTTGCCTATGCCGGCCATCTTGATGTCGTTCCGCCCGGTCAGGGTTGGCAGACCGACCCGTTCGTCCCTGAAGTGCGCGGTGATCTGCTCTACGGACGCGGCGCTGTCGACATGAAGGGGAGCATCGCCGCCTTTGTCAGCGCCCTGCACCAACTGCCCGAGGATCTCGGCACGATCAGCCTGATCATCACCGGCGACGAAGAAGGGCCTGCGCATTTCGGCACCGTCGCGATCATGGACCTCATGGCCGAGCGGGGCATCACTCCCGACCTCTGTCTCGTCGGCGAACCGACGTCAGTCCACAAGCTGGGCGACATGATGAAAATCGGTCGGCGTGGCTCGGTCAATATGTGGATCACGGTGAACGGGATGCAGGGCCATGTCGCCTACCCCCATAATGCCGACAATCCGATCACCAAGCTGGGCAAGATTCTCAGCGAGATAGATGCGCTTCAACTGGACGAAGGGACCGACTGGTTCCAGCCGAGCAATATCGAATTTACCGACCTGCACGTCGGCAATCCGGCCCATAATGTCATTCCCGCCAGGGCCGAAGGACGCCTGTCGATTCGCTTCAACGATCGCCACAGCGGCGAGAGTCTCAGCGCGATGGTGAAGGAGATTGTCGAGCGGCATGGCGGCGAATTGAAACCGATCATTTCCGGCGAACCCTTTTTGACGCCGCCGGGAGAATTCTCGGATATCGTCGCTGGCGCGATCCATGAAGTAACCGGCGTGGATGCCGAGCTGTCCACGTCAGGCGGCACTTCCGACGCCCGCTTTCTGGCGAAGATCATGCCGGTGGTCGAATTTGGCCTGTGCAATGCAACCATGCACAAGCTCGATGAAGCGGTGGCAATCGATGATCTCGAACAGCTGTCGAAAATCTTCGCATTGATCGTAGCCCGCGCGCTGTCCTGAGGCGTTGGGCTCAGCGCCGTCGCCGCAAGATGATATAAAGCGCACCCGCCCCGCCATGGCGGGGATGCGCGCGCCGCACCGTCGCAATATGCGCGTGATGCCGGGACGCTGCCAACCAGTCGGCAATTGCCGCACGGATTGCACCGCGACCGCCTTCGCGGCGGCGCTCGTCATCATTGCGCGCCTTGCCGGTGATCAGCAATATCGCGCGATGGCCAGCCGCGATACTGAGTTCAAGCGCGCCGTCGAGCCGCCCGTGGGCCGACGACAGTGTAAAGCCGTGCAGGTCGACGGTAACATCGGGTTGCACCATGCCTTTGGCAAGACGGCGATCCCAGCCGCCATCCAGTCCGTGGCGGGTCGGCACAGGTTTCTGGTCGCGTAACGGAACAGCAGTCACCGATTTCCCGCCAAAGCTTTCCGCGGTGATCGGCCCGGAGACGTCGGGCGGCCGCTTGGCGACCGGAAGGCTCTCAATCCGTTTCAGTCGCCCCTGGTCGAGCGGCTCGACGCTCTCGATAAATTTTTGCCAGAGCGCCTTTTCACCGGCGGTAAGGGGCCGGTCCGACATGGATTATTCGCCCGGGTTCTGGCGTGCTGCAACAAGCCGCGAAACGGTTCCCTTGGGCAGGAACAGCAGCGCCTGTCCGCGGGAAGACATGCCGCCCGCGATTCGGGCTGCTTCTTCACCGGCGCCCCAGAAAGTATCAAAGCGGTTGGCGCCCTTGATCGCCCCGCCGCTGTCCTGCGCAACCCAGAGGCCGTCGGCGATGTCATGTTCCATGTCGAGAAACACCGGCGCGCCCAAAGGCACGAACATCCGGTCAGCCGCGACCGACGTCCGCGCAACAACTGGGTGGCCCATAGCCCCCAGAGGCCCCGGACCGGTCAGTTCCTGAAAGAAGACATAGCTCTTGTTCTCGCGCATGATCTTCATGCCTTCTTGCGGATGCGCCCGCAGCCATTCGACAATGCCCTGCATATTGGTCTTGCCGTCGGCGAGCAGGCCACGTTCCCGCATCACCCGGCCGATACCGGTATAGTCATGGCCATTTTGTCCGGCATAGCCGATTCGCATCACCGAGCCATCGGGCAGCGCCAGCCGGCCGCTGCCCTGGATCTGCAGAAAGAAGAAATCGATATAATCGCGGGCCCAGGCAATCTCGAGTCCCTGTCCGGCTAGCGCTCCGTCATCAATAGCTGCCCGGTCTTCGAACGGTACCAATTTGGTTCCGTCGACCTTGCCACGGGCGCGCTTGTCTTTGAGCGCTTCGGAGAAAAGGCCGAGATCGACATCGATCAGATTCGATGGTCGCCGGTAAACGGGAACCGTATAATTGCCGTTTCTGACTCGCGACCCAAGGATCTGCGGTTCGAAATAGCCGGTTGCAAATGCCTGGCCATCGCCAACCTGCACCGTTTCGAAATAGGAAGAGAAAAAGCGGGCGGCATCCTGTTCCTGCCAATCCTGGGCGGCAGAGCAGGACAATTGCCAGTCGGCACCATTGGTCAGACCGCTATTATCCTCGCGCCGGACCAGCGATGAACAACTGGTCCGATAGGATTTCAACGCAGATGCAGCTTTTGAACTGGTGAGGTTGAGACTGGCGATATCGGGCCCCAGCGCGACCCCGGAACCGGTAGCGCGTGTCGGGTCATCGCCTATCCTGACAAGCTGTGCGGAATCGACGGGCTGAAACCTTGCCGGCGCACCGTTCTTGTAGGAGGATGGCGGAACGGCGGCTACGGGCACATCGCCGGCAACCCATTCACCGTCCTGTGGTGCTGCACGGCTTTGCGCGGCACCTTGAGGAATGATCGACATGGAACAGGCGCTGACCATCGTCATTGCCCCGAAAAGCGCCCCGATTTTCATGACCATGTTACTCGCCGACTGGAGGTCAGGCCTCATCGGTTTCGTCGAGCAGCCAGTTCGGATCGGCACTGGATAGATCGCGGCTGAAGGTCCAGACATCATGGGTCTCGGCAGCATCGGATAGCGAACCGCCGATTAGATTGCCCTTTTTGTCTTTGACCACCGCAGCGATATCGGCATCAAATTGCACCGTGATGCTGGCAACAGGCCGACGATATTCCGCTGCCGAAATGCGCGCATTGTCGATTCGCACCAGCTGGTTTTCCAATATCTCGCCACGTTTTTCCCGCGCGTCGATGACTTCGGCGAAGCTTTCGTAAACATCATCGTCACACAGCAATTTCAATTCTTCCTTGTCGCCCTTCCAGAAGGCTTCCAGAATCATGCCGTAGGCCGCTTGCGAACCTTCGATGAACCGGCCGACATCGAAATTCCGATCGGCGCTCAGGATCTCACGCATTCCAGCTTCGGCGCCGCTGTCATAGACCATATTCGGCGCCCCGGCCGTTGCGTTTGCGGGAACGATATCCGGAATATGCGGCTTGGCATCTTCCAGGGGCCGGCGGTCACTGGCGCGCGGATCAATGTTGCGAGGCATATGTTCCTGCTCATGACCGCTGCGCTTGCCCAGCACCGAATAGAGGCGCAGGCCGAGAAAGGCCGCTACCATTGCCAATAATATGATTTCGATGGTCACTTCAGTATCCAATCTTTTCTTTGACCCTATACATAGGCGGAAATAGGGGCGGTTTCAAATAGCATTCGTGAAAAAGCCGCTTTGTCACAATTGGTCAGCCTCTTCTATCGGCCAATGTGTGAACCTGCGCTTACAATTACACCGTCAAACCGGGCTGCCGAATAGGGCTTTACTCTTTCATTGCCCTTGGTTCTTTCCCCTGCTAGGCGCGCAGCGAACGGCGCAGCAATATGCGCCAAAGGACATGTTTGACTGATTTTCCGAAAGGACAGGCCCGATGGCTGATGAGAATGAAAAAGACGGTAGCACAATGGAACCGAGCGGCAATGTGACGACTCCGGATCCGCTGGCCAATGGCGCTGACACCCAGCCACAAATCGGCGTGATTTCGCAATATGTGAAGGACCTGTCGGTCGAAAATCCCAATGCACCGGACGTCTATCAGTGGAATGCACAGCCACAGATTGATGTGCAGTTCAATATCGGCTCTTCGCAGGTCTCCGATGAAGTTCATGAAGTCGAACTGAAAATCGACGTCACCGCAAAAGCCGACGAAGGCGTCGCCTTCGCCATCGAACTGCTTTATTGCGGCTTGTTCGGTCTGCGCAATGTTCCCGAAGAGCAGGCGCATCCGTTCCTGTTCGCCGAAGCTCCGCGGCTTCTTTTCCCCTTCGCCCGGGCGATCATTTCCGATGCCGTGCGCGATGCCGGGTTCCAGGCTCTGTTGCTCGAACCAATTGATTTTACAGCGCTCTATATGCAGCAGCGCGAGCAGATGGCGGCACAAGCGGGCGAGCAACCGGTTGGTAACGCCTAAGCAACCTTGCTAGGGTAGCAGGCATGAACCTGCTGAAATCCACCGGTATCATTGCCGGGCTGACTCTGGTCAGCCGCATTTTCGGCTTTGTCCGCGATATCATGCTGGCCCGGATCCTCGGCGCCGGTGCTGCGGCCGATGCCTGGCAACTGGCCTTCCAGCTACCCAATATCTTCCGTCGCCTGTTTGCAGAAGGTGCTTTTTCGGCTGCCTTTGTGCCGCTGTTCAATCGCAAGATGGAAGCGGATGACGATCGCACGGCGGCGCAGAATTTCGCTGTCGACGTGCTCTCGGTATTCGTGCCGTTGCTGCTGGTCTTTTCGGCAATCATGATGCTTGCCATGCCCGGCATCATCTGGCTGATCGACGATTTCGGAAGAGGCGGCCGCACCGACGGTTTTTCGGTCTCGCTGGCCCGGATAACCTTCCCTTATCTCGGCCTGATCAGCGTCACGACATTATTCGCGGCGATATTGAACTCGCTCAGCCGGTTCGCGGCAGCGGCAGCGGCGCCGATCATGCTCAATATCTGCATGATTACCGCGCTGCTCGCATCGCATCTCGTCAACGATGGCAATGATCCGCGCCAGACAGCCTATTTTCTGGCGGTTGCCGTGGCCACGGCCGGGCTGGTGCAAATGCTCTGGCTCTATTACTGGGCGCGCAAGACCGGCTTCCGCTTTCCGCTCAAAATGCCGAAATTCAATGCCGATGTGAAAGAGCTGGGCGTACTCATCCTGCCGGCCGTGTTCGGCGCCGGCATCTACCAGATCAGCCGCTTCATCGACCTGTTCTTCCTCGGGCGCCTTCCGGAGGGATCGTTCGTCTATCTGGCAATGGCGGACCGGCTGAACCAGCTACCGCTCGGAATAATCGGCATTGCCCTCGGCACCGCGATCCTGCCGGCGCTGTCGCGCTTCATCGCCAAGGATGATCTGGGCGGTGCCCAGCGTCTGCAAAGCAACGCCATCGAACTCGGCCTGCTGCTCACCATTCCGGCGGCCATCGCCCTGTTTTTCGCCGCCGGACCGCTGGTCACCTCCTTCTACGTCGGCGGCAATTTTACCGCCGCCGATGGCCAGACCACCTCTGCGGTTGTCGCTGCGCTGGTCGTCGGATTGCCCGCCTATGTGCTGGTAAAAGTGCTGATTCCCGGGTTCTTCGCGCGCAAGGATACCAAGACACCGGTCTATACCGCCGCCATTTCGCTGGTCATCAACATCACGCTCAACCTTCTGCTGATCCCGCTCTACGGGATCACGGGATTGGCCGTTGCCGGCGCGATTGCGGCCTGGTGCAATTGCGTGATGCTCTACACGATGCTCCACCGCCGCGGGCATTTTCATCTGGAATGGACATTGTTGCTCCGGATCGGCCGGATCACGCTGTCCGCTGCCGGCATGGCGGTCGTGCTGGTCTATGCTGCGCCGATCGGCGACGGACTCTATGACGG
>JBALUX010000049.1:0-16810 GCA_036963725.1 Parasphingorhabdus sp.
ACGGACCAGCGGCACCGCCTCGATTCCCGGCCGCCTATAAAGGCATCCTCGGAGTGACGGCGGTGGACCGTCAGAATCGGGCGCTGCCCGAAGCCGGGATTGCTACGCCGGTCGATTTCGCGGCCCCCGGTGCCGACATGAAAGGTGCATCTCCGGATGGTAAAACCGTGCCGTTGCGCGGCACATCCTTTGCTGCCCCACTGGTCGCGGCGCGTCTCGCCGCTCATTATCCGTCTCCCAATATAGCGCTCATCGAAATAGCAGTGAACGCGCTGATTGGTGAAGCCAGGGATCTTGGCAAGAAGGGCGCGGACAAGGTCTATGGCAATGGCCTGATCTGTGAAAACTGCGCTGTCCGCTGAATATTCCAACTTTTTTTGCGAGTGATGGATTAAATCAGCACTGCCGGTCGTTCTCCTAACAGATGGCGAAAATATCATCGTCACAAATGGAGACATATCATGAAGAAATTGATCGCAAGCACAATCACAATCGCGTTTTTGGCAACAAGCCCCGCGTCGGCCCAGCTGCTTGGTGGCAGCGGCGGTCTCGGTGGTTCTCTCGGTGGTTCACTGGGCGGGAACCTAGGCAGCAATATCGGTTCTGGACCGGACACGATCAGCCAGGCTGGAGGAACCGTTACCGGACGTGGTGGAGTCACCAGTTCCACGAAAGTTGACCGCACGGTTGACACCAAGTCAGGCCGGGTGGCAACCGATGCCAATAGCAGTTCCAGTGCCAATGGCTCGCTACTCGGCGGTGTCAATTCATCGAATAATGCAGCGAATGGGGCCGTTAACGGCGCTTCCAACGGGTCTGCTTCCGGTTCTGTAAATGGCAGTTCCGACACCAGCTTGCTCGGAACCGATGCGGTGCGCTCGACCGCTGGACAAGCCATCGGGACAACCCGCAATGCTGCCGGAAGCGCAAGATCGGCCGCTAGCGGCGCTGCATCGACCGCCACCGGCACCGCTCGTAACGCTGTCACCGGCGCAAGCGCTGTTGGCTCCCTTGCAGGCAGTGCAGCAGGCAGCGGTAGCGGCATGGCGATGGGCAATCTCGGCCAGCTCGCGGCATCGGGCAGCACCGCTGCCAATGCGAATGGCATGTTCGCTATCGCACCCGGAATGCCGATTCAAGATCCGAAGGGACGCGTGATCGGTTATGTTCAGGATGTCCGGCAGAGCGGTTCGGGCGTCGTCAACGCGGTGGTAGTTGAAGCCGGCAACCGCACGGCCACCCTGCCCGCAGCAAATTTTGCCGGATCGGGTGACGTGCTGGTGACCGGGATGAGCAAAGGCGAAATCAAGCAGGCTGCCAAGCAGCAGGAGAAAGCATCCCAGAGCGAGAACGAACGATAAGGAGTTTGCCGGCAGGCTGTCGATGACCTGAAGATCCTCGCCCCCCGATATCCTGCTAGCAAAGGCGCGTCAGACCAAGGTCTGGCGCGCCTTTTTGGGTTCAGGCCGAATATCAGTAGCACGATCTACAAAACGTAGAATAAGCGGGCATTATCCGACTGTCTTTCGCCTCATAAACTCCGCTCCGCCGACAACAGCCACCACCAAGGCAATCCAGAACGTGATCGCAAAAGGAAATTCATTGCCGAAGGCGAACCGCGCCAGCAATGTCATGGTCAGGGCAAACGGTGTACCGATGATAACGCCGTGCCAGGCGCCGCGGATGCGGGGTTCTTCTATCCCTCGCCGTCTGCGTTTACCGAGCCAGATATAGGTGCCGGTGGCACAGATGGCGGTCAGGGCGGCGCCGAACAGCAGATAAGCGAGCTTCACCGGCAGGCCGCCAAAGGTACCGAAGTGCAGCTGGTACGTGGAGGCTGCGGCCTGCTGCCCCCATTCGCCATCGGCAAGTCCGACCTTATGCTCGAAGCTGCCATCGGCATCGAAGGCGTAATATTCGCCGAAAATGAGCCTTTTGTCATGCTCGCCGACGATCTGGACATGCTGCCCCCGGGTCAGCGGATCGTGGAGAATGGCGTAGGTCAAATGCACATCGGGATATTCATGGGCCATATGCGCAAGCGCTGTCGCAACATCGGGAACCGGACCGCGCCGGGAGTCCGCCTCGCCTTCTTCTCCGAAAATCGGGCCGTAGACCGCTTCAACGTCGCCCTGATAATCGTCGGCAGCGACGCCATAAGCGGTTATGCTGGCCAGTCCGATCAGCGCGCCGGTCAGCGCAATCGCGACGGAAAAGGGCAAGGTCCAGACACTCAGCCGGTTGTGCCAGTCGGCCAGTCCGACGCCACCATCATTGCGCGCGCGCAGGCGGAAAGCGTCGCGAAAGATACGCGGATGGGCAACAACGCCGGTGACCGCGAGTGCCAGCATCATCACGCCCAATATGCCGACGATGGTGATGCCGACAAGCACCGGCAGATTCAGCGTGTAATGGAGCTTCACAACGAAGTCCGACCATGCAATCTCTTCGGGTCCGGCAATCGTACCGTCCTGCGCCAGATAGACCGCCTGTGTATCTGTGGTGACCGCGGTGCGCGGTAACTCTTCGTCGGGGAGATGGACGTAGAGATGAGTGGTGCTCGGCTGGCCTGCTTCGCTTGCCAGCACGGCCTCGACGCCGCGTTGCACAGCTTCAGGCGCTATTGAAGCCATTTCCGGCGCGTTGGGTTGCTCGACGCGTTGGAGTTCCTGATAGAAAACAGCAACCGTACCGGTCAGCGAGACAATATAGAGCAGCGCCCCGGCGATCAGGCCGATTGCGGCATGGGCAGAGAGGGACTTTTTCACCGTCCCCGGTTCGATTACGACGCTCATAGCGGGCTCCCTGTGACAAAGGCCGGAATAGCGCTGGCGACCGGAAGCGCGATGATCGCCAGCTGGCGTTTGCGGCTGTCGGTCATCAGGATCAGGAACGCCAATATCGTCCAACCGAGCGGCGCAGCAAAAAGCGCCAGTACATTGGCATTGGCTTCGCTGGCGCCGATCAACAGCGCGATCCAGCGCGTCGTGATGGCGAGGCCTATGGACGAAATCATTGCGGCAATCACGACCAGAAAAAATGTCGCGAACCGGCTACCGATGCGTAACGGTTCTCCGGCCTCGGGCAATATCCCTGCCCTGCGACTGGACGGCTTGCGCCTAGCCGGCGACGACTTCCAGACCGCGAAGGCAAGGACGACCAAAGCCGTCGCCATCGCCCATAGCGAGATGACCGTCACTCCCCATGCACCGGCACAGGCCCATCCCGTGGCGACGGAAATCGCGAGGAGCAGCCAGCCGGCGGCGTTCAGAAGCCGCGAGCGGCCCGGTCTCGCCCAGGAAAAGCGCAAGACCAATATGGCGGCAACCGCGCTTGCCGATCCGGCGGCGAAAAGCATCTCATCCGCCATCAGAAACGGTAGCTTACCGTGCCCATGATATTGCGTTCGCTGCCCACGAAACAATCGCCGCGCGCCAGGCAGGCCGAATAATGGCGTTTGTCGAACAGATTGGTCGCGTTGAGCGCGAAGCTCCAGTCGGAGTAGGTCACTTCTGCCAGCATATCGACCAGAGTATAGGACGGCGTCCGTACGCCATCAGGGAAAGCCGGGCCGAACGAGCGTTGTTTGCCGACATGGCGCACGCCGCCGCCGAGCAGCAGCGTTGTGTCAGTGCCCAGCGCAAAGCCCTTTGTTGTCCATAGCGAAGCGTTGAATTTCGGAACATTGTCGACCTGCCGCCCGGTGCCACTGATCTCGGCCTCATTATAACTGGCGTTGGCGATCACGGTAAATTCGCCCGGCAACGAGACATTGCCTTCGAATTCAACACCCTTCGACGTCAGCGAACCGATTTGTATCTGGTCGAACGGATCGGCCGTGCTGTCGTCCGAGACCGGCCGGTTGCTTTCCTTGATATGATAGCCGGTGACGGTCATCAGGATATTATCAGCCGGGTGGAACTTGATCCCCGCTTCGAACTGGCGGCCAGCCTTCGGGATGAAGGCGCTGCCATCGCCGGCGGTGCCGGCGATCGGTTCAAAACTCTCGGTATAGCTGAAGAAAGGCGAGACGCCTTCGACGACTTCGGCAATGATACCCGCGCGGAAGGTCGTTGCTGCATCCTCGCGGGTGGCACCGCCCATGCTCTGCGCGCTGGTCCAGTCGCGCCGTGCGCCGAGCACGATCGAAACGCGGTCAAAGAAACGCATCTGGTTCTGGACGTAGATGCCGAGCTGGTCCTGATCAACGTCCTCCGAAACATAAGTCGGCGTAGGCAGGCCGCCGCCATAATCGGACAGCGCATCATAATCGATATCGTAAATGTCGATCGACTCGACGGCAAAACCGGCGGTCTTGTAAACCGAGTTGAAACTGAAATCGACGCCGGCAAGCAGCGTATGCTCGACGTTCGACCCGGTGTTGAAATTGAACTGGACATTATTGTCGGTTGAGAAGACTTCCATCCGGGCAATGCTGCCGTCGACATAGAGGCCCATGACCCGCTGGTCGGCGTCGAGAAACGGGTTGGTCGGGTTGGAATAATTGTTCGGATAATGGGTGAAATACTCCAGATCGCTATCGATATAGCGCGCCTTGAGATTGAGCTTCGCCGTCTCGCCGAAACGATGCTCGAACAGCGCCGTTCCCTGCAACAGGCGACCGTCGTAGCGATCCCATCCGGGCTTGCCGACAAACAGGCTGTTCGGCAGTTGGCCGTTTGGATTGGGCAGGATCGTCCCGACCAGTGGCAGGAATTGCGATGTCGAGCCGCTGTCATCCTCCTGATAGAGCCCGATCAGGGTGATGTCGGTATCAGGTGACGGCTTGAAGGTGATCGAGGGCGAGACCATCACCCGGTCATCGGGCACATAGTCGGTCTGCGTACCGGCGTCGCGAACGCGGGCGACGATCCGGGCGGCGACCGTGTCACCGAGCGGACCGGTGACGTCGACCAAGGCTTCCTTGCGATCGAAGGAGCCGTAGCGCAGCGACACTTTCCCGCTCGCCTCGAACTCGGGTCGCTTCGAGACAAGATTGATGATCCCGCCAAGCGCGCCCTGCCCGAACAGGACCGAGGCCGGACCACGGACCAGTTCGACCTGTTCGAAATTATACGGATCGGCGCGGATGCTTGCGTAAAAACTGTAGATGTCGCGCATGCCGTCGCGAAACTGGAGCGCGTTGATGCCCCGTACAAACGCGCCATCGACCCGGCTGTCCGGCCCGTATGGATTGGCCGTTACGCCCGAGACATAGTTTAACGTGTCGCCGATGCTGATCGCACCCTGCGCCAGGAAAAGCTCCTCTTTGATCACCGTGATTGGTTGCGGTGTTTGGATAATCGGCGTGTCGGTCTTGGTCGCGGTACTGCCTTCTTCGAGCGCACCGGTAACGATGATGGTGCGCTGTTCTGCATCCTCCGCTGCGTCTGCGGCAAAAGCCGGCAAAGGAGAAAGCGCGGTCGCGCACAGGATGACAGTTTTCAGAAGTCGCATTAATTTCCCTCACATTCCGATCGTTCGGCCACTTACTATTGAGAATCATTTTCATTTGCAATAAGAAATCTGATTTCGATATAAACCATTGATCTTAAATGAAAACTGGCTTGATAGAGGACGGTTGTCCGAAGCAAGAAGTTGTGCCGATAGAAGCAGAAGCGGCGAATTGGGGATTGTTGATGGCGCACGATTGACCAGTGACTCGCGATGGTACCTCCGGCCCCGCAGCCCCACCCTGCCCCGCCATCGTCCTTCACCGCAGCAGAATCCCGATGCGGTGCTTGCATCTGATTCCAAAGCGCCTAAATTGTGAACATGAACTCAGCAGACCCATTCAAGTCCGGCAATCCCTTGCCGCCCAACACGCCCGATATTCTCGATGCGCGCTTTGCCATTGGCGATGTCGTACGCCATCGGATCTTCGATTTTCGCGGTGTGATCTATGATATCGACCCGGTCTTCGCCAATAGCGAAGAATGGTATGAGGCGATTCCGAAGGATCTGCAGCCGCCGAGAGACCAGCCATTCTATCATCTGTTCGCGGAAAATACCGACAGCAGCTATGTTGCCTATGTGAGTCAGCAGAATCTATTGTCCGATGATAGCGGTGAACCGGTCAGTCATCCCGATGTCGCGCGGCTGTTTCAGGCAACCGAGAGCGGCAAATACAAACTGCACCAAATCCACCAGCACTAGTCTTTTGCCGGCGCCAGCTCGGTCAGGACTTTATCTTCCAGCCCGATTTCAGCAGGAAATAGCAAAGCATTGTCAGGCCGACATTGATTGCCAGCAGGATCAGCGCGCCCAGCACGACCGGCGAATCCGCCTCGGCCAGAAAACCATAGCGGAACCCGGATATCGCGTAGAAAAACGGGTTCACATGGCTGACGGCCTGAAAAGCCGGAGACAGACGGTCGATCGAATAAAATGTACCGGACAGCAGCGCCAGCGGCGCAACAACGAAATTGCTCACGGCAGCGGCATGGTCGAATTTTTCCGCCCAGATCGATGTCAGCACACCGAGCAACGACAGCATAGCTGCGCCCATCAGGCCGAACCAGATCACCGCCCACCAATGTGAAACCCCGACATTGACGCCCGGCCAAATGAACATCGCCAGCCACACCGCGAAACCGACCAGTATCGCTCTTGTCATCGAGGATGCGACCAACGCGGCCAGCAATTCTCCGACCGACAAGGGCGGCGTGAGATAGTCAATGATCGTGCCCTGGATCTTGCCGACCAGCATCGAAAAGCTGCTGTTGGCAAAGGCATTTTGCAACATGCCCATGCAGATCAGGCCCGGCGCGATAAAGTCGGCAAACGGAGCGCCCAATATTGTGCGGTCGCCGCGGCCCATGGCAACGGTGAATATGACCAGAAACAGCAATGTGGTGATCGAAGGGGCCCAGACCGTCTGCAGCTGAACCTTGAAAAACCGCCGCACCTCTTTCCAGTAGAGCGCCAGAAAACCGGCCCAATTGATGCCACGGATCACCGGTACGCCCGGCTCCGCGAAGTGCATGGCGTTCAACGGTTGTTTCATTTTCGGATCTTTTTCGGGTTGGTCGAGCATATTCCCTCCGCCTATCGGCTCCCTCTGCCAATCACAACCCCATTTCGCCCTGCTGTCGCGCCGGGATCGCAGCATTATCGTGGTTGTATATTAACCCCGGCATCCCTATATCGCCCCGAACTCGAGAAGATTAGGACTTTGCATGGCTTGGACGGATGAGCGGATCGATTCGCTGAAGAATATGTGGGAAAAAGGCCTGACTGCCAGCCAGATCGCGGAAGAACTGGGCGGCGTCAGCCGTAATGCCGTGATCGGCAAGGCGCATCGCCTTGGCCTGAAGTCACGTCCTTCTCCGGTAAAAGCAAAGCCCGCAGCGAAAAAGGGCGCAAAACCCGCGCCCAAGCCGAAAAAGCCGCCAGCAAAGGCTGGCGCGGTTGCCAAGCCGAAGGAAGAGCATGTCGCGCGTCGCGCCATGCCGCCGCCAACGCCGGCTGCCCGTACCCATGCCGCACAGCAGGCCCGTCAGCCCAAGCATGATGGCCCGAAGATCGTTTCTGTCGGCCCCGGCGGCTTCCTCCGTCAGGGTCCCGGCGACCAGCAGGCGCCGATTCCGCCAGCACCGCCGCGCCGTCTGGTTCCGGCCAAGCCGAGCGAAGAGATTGCCGACAAGACCAGCTTGCTCGACCTCAACGACAAGATCTGTCGCTGGCCGATCAATCATCCCGGCGAACCCGACTTCCATTTCTGCGGCGAAGAAGTGAACCCGGGCTTTCCTTATTGCGTCGAACATTGCGGTCGCGCGTTCCAGGCTCAATTGCCTCGCGGTGCGCGTCGTGCGCCGCCACCGCTGCCCTTCGGCGGCCCGAGAGTTCGTTAAACAACCCACCAAATTACAAGAATTTTCAATGCACTGGCCAGAGACCACATAAGTCTCTTGCCAGTGTGACTCCTGCGCTCTTATAGGATCGCACATGTCTGATGATCTGTTCGGTTCCAACCCGCCAAGCCAATCCAAAACCGGTGACTATGATGCCTCGGCAATCGAGGTTCTCGAGGGGCTGGAGCCTGTCCGGAAACGACCCGGCATGTATATTGGCGGAGTCGACGAACGCGCGCTCCACCATCTCGCCGCAGAAGTTATCGACAATAGTATGGACGAAGCGGTGGCCGGTCATGCCAGCCGTATAGAAATCACGCTGGATTCAGAAAACCGGCTGACCGTCACCGACAATGGTCGCGGCATTCCGGTCGATCCCCATCCAAAATTCCCGGGCAAGTCAGCGCTCGAAGTGATCATGACAACGCTCCACTCGGGCGGTAAATTCTCGGACAAAGCTTATGCGACCTCAGGCGGCCTTCACGGCGTCGGTGTTTCGGTCGTCAACGCCCTGTCCTCCGACACGGTCGTCGAAGTAGCGCGGAACAAGACGCTTTACCGCCAGACCTTTTCGCAAGGCCTCGCTACGTCGAAACTCGAGGAAGTCGGCACGGCTCCCAACCGCCGCGGTACCAGCATATCCTTCATTCCCGATGTCGAGATTTTCGGCGAAGGCAACCGGTTCAAACCATCACGATTGTTCAAACTGGCGCGCTCCAAAGCCTATCTCTACGCCGGCGTAGAAATCCGCTGGAAATGCGACGAGAGCCAGGCCAGCGACGATGTGCCCGCTGAAGCAACCTTCCAGTTCCCGGGCGGCCTTTCCGACCATCTGCGCGAACAGCTTTCGGGGCGTGAATGCGTCACCACCGACTTCTTTGCCGGCAATCAGGATTTTCCCGATGCACAAGGCCGGGTCGAATGGGCAATCACCTGGCCGATCTGGACTGATGGCAGCTACAGCTGGTATTGTAACACTATTCCCACGCCCAATGGCGGCACCCATGAAACCGGTCTTCGTAACGCCCTCGTTAAAGGATTGCGCGCTTTCGGTGAACTGGTGCAGATCAAGAAGGCGTCACAGCTGACTGCCGATGACATTATCTCCGGCGGCGAAATGATGCTGTCGGTGTTCATTCGCGACCCGCAATTCCAGAGCCAGACCAAGGACCGGCTGACCTCTCCGGAGGCGTCAAAGCTGGTCGAAAACGCGATACGGGACCATTTCGACCATTTCCTCACCGACAATATGGATCGCGGCAAGGCGCTGCTCGGTTTCGTCATGGAGCGGATGGACGAACGGCTGAAGCGCAAGGCCGAGCGCGAGGTCAAGCGCAAGACCGCGACATCGGGCCGCAAGGTCCGTCTGCCCGGCAAGCTCACCGATTGTTCGATCAGTGATCCGGAAGGCACCGAATTGTTCATCGTCGAAGGCGACAGTGCTGGCGGTTCCGCGAAACAGGCGCGCGAACGCAAGACCCAGGCGATCCTGCCGATCCGCGGTAAAATCCTCAACGTCGCATCGGCCAATAATGCCAAGATCATGGCCAATAGCGAAATTGCCGACCTGATCCTCGCGCTCGGTTGCGGCACTCGCAAGGACTGCGATCCCGACAATCTGCGCTATGAGCGGGTTATCATCATGACCGACGCCGATGTCGATGGTGCTCATATCGCGACCCTGCTGATGACCTTCTTCTTTCAGGAAATGCCGGAAATGGTCCGCCAAGGGCATCTCTATCTCGCACGGCCGCCGCTCTATCGCATCAGCGCCGGCAGCAAGAGCCTCTATGCCCAGGATGACGCGGCCCGCGCGAAAATCGAAAATGGTCCGTTCAAGGGCAAGAATGTCGATGTCAGCCGGTTCAAGGGCCTCGGTGAAATGAACCCGTCGCAGTTGCGCGAAACGACAATGGACCCGAAAACCCGCTCGATGTTCAAAGTGACGCTGCCGCAGGAATATGAGCAGCGCGCCAGCGTCAAGGATCTGGTCGACCGGCTGATGGGCAAAAACCCCGAGCACCGGTTCAACTTCATCCAGCAAAATGCGGCCAGCCTTGATGAAGATGTGATCGACGCCTAGTGAATGACGCCTGATTGAAGCCGGTTACGGGAGATTATTTTGCGGTTCCTATATGTTTTCGCGCTTTGTCTTCTGCCCTTCTCACTCGCTTTCGCTTCAAGTCCTGCCACGGCGCAGACCCAGACCATCATATCTCCGCAGCTTTCGCTTCGCGCCGATGATGTGCTGCGCCTGTTGCAGGGCGCAGAGATTGAAGCGGAGGTCTTCGACGAGAATTTCCGCAACGCCATACCCCCTGCCCAGTTTCGCAGGCTCGTCCAGCAAGTGGCGGCACAGCAGGGGCAACCGCTCGCGATATTGTCGATTGAGGCGCGTAACGCCAATTCGGCGATCCTCAAGGTTCGCTATGAGAAATCCATTGGCACGGTTAATATCGATTTGGAAAACAATCCACCCCATCGCGTCTCCGGACTACAGTTGACCGGTTTCGAAGCGGCTGGCGATACTATAGCCGACGTCATGGCCGCGATTGATGCACTACCGGGTCGTCAGGGTGTGTTGGTCCAGTCTCTGGATGCGCCCGACCTGTCACCCATAGCCGCGCTTGATCCCAACGGCCGCTATGCCATCGCCTCTGCAGTCAAACTCTATATATTGGCCGAGCTCGACCGCGCAATACAGGCGGGCGAACGGCAATGGACCGATGTCGTGCAACTGGGGCCCAAATCCCATCCGTCCGGAATCAGCCAGAACTGGCCCGACGGGTCACCGGTCACGCTGCACACGCTGGCGACGCTGATGATCTCGATCAGCGACAATAGCGCCACCGATACGTTGATCCGGATTATCGGTCAGGAAAAACTGGCCCGGATTGTCACAGCCACTGGCCATCATAACCCAAACGAGTTGCACCCCCTGCTGATGACGCGGCAGGCATCGGCCCTGAAAATGCCGTTTCATGCAGAGCGCCGTGAGCAATATCTAAACGCCGGTCCGGCTGAGCGCGAACGGTTGCTGGCAGAGTTCGACAGCGCCCTGACGCTGGACAGCCTTGATTCCCGGATCTTGACCCACCGGCCCAATTTTATCGATCAGCTGGAATGGTTTGCCACCCCGGCGGATGTCGTCAGATTGCTCGACTATCTGCGCCGCAACGCCAGCGAGGAAAGCCGGACCATATTGACGATCAATCCCGGTATCGGCCAGGATGCGGCAGATAAATGGGATTATTTCGGTTATAAGGGCGGATCGGAACCGGGCGTTCTGTCCTTCAATTTTTTACTCAAGTCGAAATCGGGCGAAAATTACGCCGTCTCGGTTAACTGGAACAATGAGGAAATATCGCTGCAGGAAAGTGATTTGCTCGCCCTGACCACGCGCTTGGTCAATCTGCTCGCAGAACAATAGGCCAAAGCCCGGCAAGCTAGGCGTTCGCCAGAGCCTCGACCAATGCCTTCACCTTCTGCTGCCGCCATTGCGGGAGCGGCGCCATCAGCCAATAGCCGCGCGACGACACGCTGTCTTCGCCAATAATCTCGATCCGGCCCGCCGCGAGATCGCGCTGAACCAGCATCTTCGGTACCCAGGCATAGCCGAAACCATTGGCTGCCGCCTCGATCGCAAGCCCACCATCGGCGACGCGCATCAATGTTTCCTCGCCTTCAGAAATCGGGCAACCCGGCCAGTCGATCTTGTTGCCGCCCTTGAGACCGGGAGCGGCGACTTTCACGAAAACGGTATCGCCTAGCATCTTGCCTTCATGCTGGCCCGGCCCGTCACCAAGCCAGATTGCCACATCCAGATTGGCTTCGGTAAAATCGATTTCGTCATCCGCGGCGACCAGCGCGAAGCTGGTGTCCGGATTATTAGCGGAAAAGCTGGATAGCCGCTCGTTCAGCCATTTCTGGGTGAAGTCCCGTGGTGCGGCAATGGTCAGCTTGTGCGAGGACTGCCCGGATTGCATCGCCCGGACGGCTTCCTCAAATTGCAGGAAGCCGGAACGCAGTGCATCAAGCCCTGCGGCCGCTTCGTCGGTCAGTTCGAGACCTTTGGGGGTGCGCCGGAACATCACCACGCCCAGCATATCCTCAAGCGCCCGGATTTGCTGTCCGACAGCCGCCGGCGTTACCGCCAGCTCATCGGCCGCCTTGGTGAAGCTGAGATGCCGCGCAGCCGCATCGAGCACCCGCAGCCCGTTCAATGGCAAATGGGTGCGTTTCATTGCTCGACAGTCGGTTCGGTCAGAGGAAAATGCGGGATGCGGACCTCAAAGGCCGGCGGCGTGCTGCCGACCATGACGAAATGGCCTTCCATCGCGCCGTTCGGCGTATTGAGCGGACAACCCGAAACATAATCATGCGATTTACCCGGCTGGATGACCGGCTGTTCGCCAACCACACCGTCACCGTCGACCATTTGCATTCCGCCACGCGCGTCGGTGATCTGCCAGTGCCGCATCAACAGCTGAACCGCTGTGTCCCGATGGTTCTCGATCCGGATATGATAGGCCCAGAACCAGCGGTTGCCATCAATATCAGACTGTTCCGGCAGAAAAGTCACAGAGACGCGCACGGTGACGCCATCGGTGGTTTCAGCAAACGGGAAGAATGATTCCATGAGCATGATATAGAGTTAAAGCCCCACAGACGAAAGGGCCTGATCCAAGTCTTTGATCAGGTCGATCGGATCTTCCAGACCGACGTTGATCCGCAGCATGTCCTCGGTGATGCCGATCTCCACTCTGGCCTCTTCTCCCAGCCCATGATGGGTGGTCGAGGACGGATGGCACATGAGCGAGCGGCTGTCGCCGATATTGTTCGATATATCGATCAAATTCAATGCGTTGAGCAAGCCATGCGCCTGCTTGCGGCCACCACCGACATAGAGCGAAAAGATCGGTCCCGCGGCCTCCATCTGGCTCATCGCGAGATTATGCTGGGGATGGCTGGGCAGGCCCGGATGCAGGATTTTCTCTACCCGCTGTTCCAGAAACTTGCCCACTTCGACCGCATTATTGCTTTGCCGCCGGATGCGGAGGTCGAGCGTCTCGAGTCCCTTGAGCACAACCCAGGCATTAAACGCGCTCAGCGTCGGGCCGGTATTGCGGGTAAAAGCGAGCAGCGGACCTTCGATAAATTCTTCGGTCCCGCAGACCGCGCCGGCGAGAACCCGCCCCTGCCCGTCCATCATCTTGGTGGCGCTATAGGCCACCACGTCGGCGCCATATTCCATCGGCCGCTGCAACACATTGGTGGCGAAGGCATTGTCGACGACGCTGGTGATGCCCTTGGCCCGTGCCAGATCGCAGACGCTGCGGATATCGATCACATCCATGGTCGGGTTGGCCGGTGTTTCGAAGAAGAAGACCTTGGTTTTCGGCGTGATCGCCCGTTCCCAGTTCTCGATATCGCGGCCATCGACCACGGTCGTGTCGATGCCGAATTTTGGCAGCAGACTGTCGGTTAGCCAGCGGCAGGACCCGAACAGAGCGCGGCTCGCCACAACATGGTCGCCCGCTTCCAGCTGGCATAGCAAGGCTGCGGTCATCGCCGCCATGCCCGATGCGGTCGCGCGGCAGGCTTCCGCGCCTTCCATGATCGCAATCCGTTCTTCCAGCATCTGCACCGTCGGATTTTGCAGGCGGCTGTAGGTCATGCCGTCCTGCTCGCCGGCAAAGCGGGCAGCGGCATCCTCGGCGCAGTCATAGCTATAGCCCGACGTCAGGAACAGGGCTTCGGATGTCTCGCCGAATTCGCTGCGCATCGTGCCGCTGCGGATCGCCTGCGTCGCGGGGCGCCAGTTCTTGGTAATTTCGCGATCTTGGCCGGTGTTTCTTTTCATGACTCTTTCCTAGCCGCCCGTCAGTTGCGCGACAATAGCATCGCCGATTTCCGTGGTCGAAGCCGTGCCGCCCAGATCATGACCGAGCACGCCCTGTGCGAGCACAGCGGCAACCGCCGCTTCGATCCGGCTGGCTTCCACTTCCATCCCGAAACTGTGCCGCAACATCATCGCCGCAGACAGGATCATCGCCGAGGGATTGGCAATCCCCTGCCCGGCAATATCCGGCGCGCTGCCATGGATTGGTTCGTAGAGGCCCTTGGTGCCCTCGCCCAGTGAAGCCGACGCCAGCAGGCCGATCGAGCCGACGCACATGCTTGCCTGATCGGAGAGAATATCGCCGAACAGATTGCCGGTCACGACCACGTCAAACTGGCCGGGATTGCGCACCAGCTGCATCGCTGCATTGTCGACATACATGTGGCTGAGCTCGACTTCAGGATATTCAGCCGACGTCTCGATCATCACATCGCGCCACAATTGCGAGGTTTCCAGCACATTGGCCTTGTCGACCGAACAGAGCCGCTTGCCGCGCACCATGGCGGTCCTGAAAGCGACATGGGCGATGCGCCGGACTTCGCTCTCGTCATAGGACATGATATCATAGCCTTCGCGCAGGCCGTCCGCGGTTGTGCGCATGCCCTTCTCACCGAAATAGACATCGCCGTTGAGTTCGCGGACGATGACAACATCGATGGTCCGCGCGATTTCCGGCTTGAGCCCGGAAGCGTCTTCCATGCCGGGAAACATCTTGGCGGGCCGCAAATTGGCAAAGGTCTGCATTTCCTTGCGCAGGCCGAGCACCGCTTGCTCGGGGCGCAAATGGCGCTCCAGATTGTCGCAGGATGGATCGCCGACCGCGCCGAACAGCACAGCATCAGCCTCTTTCGCCAGCTCGACGGTTTCCGGCGGCAGCGGATGGCCGTGGTTGCGATAGGCAACCCCGCCGACATCGGCATGATCGAGACAGAGATTCGGCAGGTCCATCGCCCCCAGCACGCGCAGCGCCTCAACCATGATTTCCTGACCAATGCCGTCTCCGGCGAGCACTGCAATATGCATGAGACTTCCTTCTTGTAAGCGCGCCGTTCCTGCCGAGAATTGTGCGGTTACGCAACCACCCTTTTCAGCCGATCCACCAATACCGACCGCGCCGCCATCACATCCTTGCGGCGGTCTTCGAAGAAATGGCGTTTCAGGAAAAAGCCGGTGACCCGCAGGCCGTCGAATATATCATCCCATTCGGGGGTTACCGGGTCTTTGAGAAAGGCTGGAAGCGGCAAAAGCCGTTCCTTATATTCCTGCCCTGCAAAGGCGCTGACCGCTGTCGCGCTTTTGGGGCTGATATAGACAAGATCTTCCTCCGACCCCGTCACCGCACATTTTTCCAGCGTCAGGCCGAAGCCCAGTTCCGACAGCAAAAGCAGTTCGTAGCGCACCAGCGCAACCGCCCAGCCTTGGGCAGACGGAGCGCTGCATATCGCATCGAGCAAGGCGGACAAAGCCGAGTGCAATTGCGGATAGCTATGTTCTTCCGGCAGGATCGCTGCGGTCAAGGCGGTCACCCAGTCCAGTGCGGCACTGGCCAGCGGCTCGCCCAGAAACGGCCCCCGGCTCTGCTCCAGCTCTGCCGTCATCGACGCCAGCTGGTCCTCGGTCCGCGATCGATAGTCAGCCTGCACGATGTTGGAGGGGATCAATATCGGCCGCATATTGCGCGAATGCGCGCCGCGGACATAGCCGGTTACCAGACCATTTTCGGGGGTAAGCGAACGCACGACTGCTCCGTGCTCGCCATGGGAACGGACGGAGCAAATGATGGCCTGTTTGCAGCGAAGTTGCATCTGACCGTGTTAGATCAAAAATCACCGGCGCGGAAAGAGAATCTGAACATGGCCGGATCCTAGTCCATCAATAATGCCCAGGTCACCGGGCCGACAATTCCGTCCCCGACGACGCCCTTGTCCCGCTGATATTGACGAATTCTGGCTTCGGTCAACGGTCCAAATATACCGTCTGCGGTCAGGCCCAGTTTGTCCTGCACCTCCTTGACCCAATGCCCCCGCGCACCTCGTCGCAATGTCGGACGCTGGGCATGATCCCTTGCCGGTATAACCGGCCGTTGGGGAAATCCTCCGCTCATGGCCAAATCGACCTTCTCGCGGAAATCAACCATATCGATACTGTGGGGATCAACCTTGCGGCCCGCCGGAAGCGCCCATTCCCGATGCGAACAGCATCTGTCAGCCGGCAGGTTCAAATGTCCAAACAAAGCGGCAACACCCCTTATAAAGGCATCGATTTGAACGCCCGGCCAGGGATCTTTCTCCGGATATCCCATATTCTCCGCTTCGATGCCGATAAAGCCGCTTCCGCCATTCGAAAAACCTTGCCAGCGACCGGGGCCGGCATGATTGGCACTGCCGGCGCCGATCATGTAAAATGTGCCGTCCCGGCCCAATCCCAGGTGGCATAATGGTCCCCTCAGATCTGATCGCCCCTCAACCAAAACATTCAGCGACGGCATATTCCCGTTTCGCGCGCCAACGGTATGATGGCATATCGCCCCTCTGACCTGACGCATATCGCCCCGTCCGCGATCCACCCAACCGGGCGTTTCGGCTATTTTAAGTCCGGCCTGGCGAAGAACGCGCGGCATCCATGTGAGTTGATAAACCACGTTAATTCTCCTCGGTCAGAAGCTCGGAAACAATAATGGCCTCGACGCCGCCATCAGCCTGAGGCAGCTCGACATCATCCGTCACCGGCAGGTCGCTATCGGCATCGATCGGCTGGTCACAGCAGCCATCGACTTCTTCGGAAAACGCGTCCGGCGCATCGGCCATTTCCAGACCTTCGTCATGCACCGGTATGCTCGGTGAGCCATTGGCGGACGCCGGAGCGACTTTATCACGCAAAGGCGATGTTTCGTCGCGCAGGGCACCGGTCAGGTCATGGGTCGCCGCAAGCGCTCCTGATTCGGCCACCCCTCCGTTGCCGTTTGACATGCGATCCAGCATGTCAGGAACGAACCGCTCGAAAAATCCGGCAAATATCCCCAGGATCAGCACATGCGGCCAAGCGAGATTATCGC
>JBALUX010000050.1:0-16666 GCA_036963725.1 Parasphingorhabdus sp.
ATAATGAAATTCCTGTGCGTTGCAAGCATTGTGCTTCTATAGACGGCCTATAATATTCACATTTTTGGGGGACAAGATGATTTTACCGATAACATTGACCGTGGCGGGCGCAGCAGCGCTGATAAATATCTGGCTGATGATCCGCGTCGGGCAAGTCAGGACCAGCGAAAAAGTCAGCGTCGGTGACGGCGGCAACGAGAAAGTCATCCGCCGGATGCGGGCGCACAGCAACTATATCGAGAGCGCTCCTTTCGTCATGCTTCTGGTAGCGGCTATCGAGCTTGCCAGCGCAACCTCACCGACATGGCTGTGGATCGTAGGCGGCCTCTATCTGCTCGGCCGCGTCGCGCATGGCGTCGGCATGGATGATGGCAAATTCGGCAAAGGCCGGATGGTTGGTACGCTGGTGACCATGCTGACCCTTCTGGGTCTCGGAATCTACGCCATCACAATCCCGTATTGGGGAGGATAGCGCAAACCCGGTCGGTAGCGATGCCCGCAAGAAATGCCGGGCAATATTGTATAGCAAAACATGATGTCAGATTTCACCAAGCTAGAGCTCGCCGCCTTACATTCCATCTTCATTGAAACGCCTCAATATGAAGATGGACTAGTGGCGCAGCTTGCGGGTGCTTCGGTTACCGAAAGAGAGAATACCGGCGGCGGATTTTTTACAAAGATTTCCGTCGCCACAGGGGCTCCGCCAGTAACCAGTCCTCGCACACTTTCTCGCGAAATACATGCCGACGTAAAAGGGCTAGCACATGGGCTGGGGTTTGTGCTGTTCATGAAAGACGGATATCTGGATCTGCTCGAGGGCTATGCCGTCGGGTATGAAACTACCGCCTTGCTGGATCTGTCAGCGGTCGAGTTTACCATTTCGCGCTTGTCGAATGACTCCGATTAATCCCCGTCATAGCGAATGAAGCGGTCTTGAACCCTTAACGCGCCGCCAGCACATCATCGGCAACAAACGCATTGGTTTTGCGTTCATAACCGAACTGGCTGGTCGGGCCGTGACCGGGGATGAAGGTTACGTCATCGCCCAAAGGCCAGAGCTTCTGGGTGATGGCATCGATCAGGTCCTGATGATTGCCGCGCGGGAAATCGGTACGACCGATCGAGCCCTGAAACAGCACATCGCCAACCACCGCCAGCTTTGACGGTTGATGATAGAAAATCACGTGGCCCGGTGTGTGGCCGGGGCAGTGAATCACATCTAGCACCAGATCGCCGACGGTGACCTGGTCACCATCCTTCAGCCAGCGATCGGGTTCGAAACTTTTGGCTTCCATGCCAAAGCGCGCGCCATCTCCTTCCAGCTGATCGATCCAGAACCGGTCATCCTCGTGCGGACCTTCGATCGGTATGCCCAGCTCCTCGGCGAGCATGCCCGCCTGACCGCAATGGTCGAGATGGCCGTGCGTCAGGATGATCTTTTCAAGGTCGACACCTTGCTCCTCGACGGCCGCTTTCAGCCGGTTCAAATCGCCACCGGGGTCGCTCAATGCGGCCTTGTTGGTCTTGGTGCACCAGAGGAGCGTGCAATTCTGCTGGAGCGGAGTGACCGGAATAATCACGGCCTTGAGGGGTGCATCTGTCATGACAAGCTATTTGGCGGCGCGATGCACAAGTTGCAAGGCCTCAAAATGGAGAGGCGCTATAACCGCCGTCCGGTCCAGACCACCCGTCCGATGATGTTGACGCTTTCCGCGCTGACATCCTCCCAGTCCGGATATTGCGGATTGTCGCTGCGGATCGACAGCTTTCCCGAAGGCCCCATGGCAACCCGCTTGACCAGAAGTACGTCGTCCATGCGCAGCACATATATGCCGTCGCGCAAGGGCCGGGACGCCGCGCTATGGTCGACCATGATGTCATCGCCATCACCCAGGGTCGGGTCCATCGAATCGCCATCAACGGCGATCAGCGACAGATGAGCCGGGTCTGCGCCCAGTCGCCGGAGCCATTTGGGGCCAAATCCCATGGATTCGGCATATTCGTCATCCGCCAGGGACCCGGGGCCTGCTGACGCGCCCACCTGCAATTGCCTGATTCGGAGCAGTCCATCCGGCGTGACCCGACTGGCACGGCGGGATTCGCGTATAGCAGGCGCACCGAGCAACCGTTCTTCCACGCCAAAAAATTCCGCCAGCCTGCGCCGGACTTCCTCATCCAGCTTTTTCGGCGATCCGCGGCGGAGATATTGCTGAATATAGGCGGGGTTTTTGCCGATCATCTTCGAGATCGCAGCAAAATCATAGCCGTTGTTATGGATCAGCTCTTCGAGATTGGCGCGTGGATCTTCGGACATGATGGCAACAGCATATAGGCGCTGGCCGGAATTGGCAATAGGATTTTTCCTAGACATGTAGGAAATCACATTTCAAATAGGAATTTCCCTATTCAACGAGTCGCCGGATCGAGCGGCCAGGAGCGAGAAGGAGATTACCGGTGCCATTATTGCGAAAAATCGAGATATTTTTGCGTGAAACTGAGATGTCCTGGACAAAATTCGGACGATTATCGGTTCGCGATCCCCGCTTTGTCCAGGATCTGCGCAACGGACGCCAGCCCGGCAGAACCATTTCGGAGCGGGCAGAAAATTTCATGCATTTGTGGCGGGCCGAACATGCCGGTTGAGCAAGCACGGCTGAAAGCCGGTCGTCGCGATCCTGGCTCGATACTAAGGCGTCAAATGGAAGCGCTGGCTGGCGGCCATGCTCGCGTCACATTAAAACGTGAACGGCCCTGGGCGAGCATCACCTTCTCCGGTACGCGGCTTCGATTCGCAATTGAATGGGAGGGTCCCGTCGACCCGGACGAGATACAAATACTGGCCGGGGCCCTGCCGGACCATGAATTTTCAATCCCGGGCCATTTTGTCGCAGATTTGGTGGTTATGGATCAATCGGAGACGCGATTGCTGGTCGATGCCCTGTCGATCATCGATCCCGCCGAGAACGCTCGGGACTAATCGCATTCAGCGATGGGCCGTCATCTTCTCCAAAGTGCCCAGTGCAGCCTTCAATGCCGCATCCATATCCGCCTGCCGGCCGGCTTGAGTATCGATCGGGACCGGTTCAACCGACCGCAGCGGTGGTATGGCCACCGGAGCCGGCTCTTCGGAAACTTCTGCCGGGGAATCCATATTCTCGGGCTTCGGTGCCGCTTGGGAAGACGCTTGCGGCGAAACAATCCGTTCGCGCGTTTCCAATGCTTCTAGCCGACGGAGACCGGCTTCCAGACGATCGGCCAGCTGCGCCAACGACAGTGTGGACAGATCCTCGCGGGGCACGCTCGGTGCTTTTGGCTGAGCCTGATCGTCGATCTGTTTCGGTTCGGGAGCTTCTTCGACCACCGGTTCCATAGTTTTTTCCGCTGCAAACGGATCAGGCTTCACAACCGGTGAAGCGGATTGTTTTACCGGTTCCGCGACTTCTTTGCCGGCCGCGGACTGGTCAAACCGTTTGATTGATTCAACAAGAGGTGCACCCAGATCGGAAGATGCAAATATCGGCTGACGAACCGGCGCATCAGGATGACGGTCAGCAGCCCTGACGTCTGGCAAGTCCTTCAACTCGGTCACCTGCCCCGGCGATTTCTTCGGTTTCTTGAGAAACTTGGTCAGCGATTTGGCCGACAGATTCAGCTTGGGCACTGAAAAGCGTGATTTGCTTTCCCGTTCCTCGGCCACTGGCTCCCTCGTCAGGTTTTTGCGTAGTGCCAAGCTCATATCGGAGCCTCCTTCATGTGATTTCGTCTTGTGATTCAAAAAGAGATACAGAGCAGATGCGGATATCAGACCCGCGACGACCGCGATCAGACCGCGCGCGGTATTTCCCAGCGGCGGGGCAGCGGCGGGGATGAATTCCGACAATCCGGTCGCTCCGACGATATTCTCGAGATAAACATGCGGCAAGGTGGCGATCACCAGCGCTGCCGCGATACCGCCCGTGAGGGCCATTGCGGGTTGTTTAAACCGAGCGAAATCCTGCTCTATCTGGTCCACATCATTCTCCACCATATCAGGCCGCGCGCTCGAAAGATTTGCGCTCTATCAACCTTTGGTAAACAGGGGTGTAACGCAAAATGTTTGACGACCAGTTACGATCCGCTTCAACAAATTTTCTAGCAGCTTCAATGACTTGCGGCCATGATGCGCTATTATCGAGCAAATCGCCCAGTTTTTTCGCTATTTTTTCCGGATCACCCGCCGGGAAAAGTGTCCCGGTGATGCCGTCTTCAATCAGTTCCTGATGCCCACCGACATCCGATGCCGCCACAAGCCGGCCTTGCGCCATCGCTTCCAGCGGCTTCAATGGCGTAACCAATTCGGTAAGCCGCATCGCCTTGCGCGGGTAGACCATGATATCCATCAGGCCATAGAAACGCTCTACTTGTTCATGCGGAACACGGCCGGTGAAGGTCACCGCAGACCCGATTCCCAGCCGCTCGACCTGTTTCTTCAGAGTCTCTTCCATCGGACCGCCGCCAACGAGCAGCAGATGCACATCCGGATGGAAGGCCTGAAGGATCGGCAAGGCGTCAATCAGATCGTCGAGCCCCTCATAATCGTAAAAACTGCCGATGAAGCCCAACACCGGTTTGCCGGTCAAACCCAGTTCAGCGAGAAGCGATTCATCGCGCGCCGGTGGCTCCCCGAAAAGCTCCAGATCGACGCCATTGGGCGACACGGTTATTTTTTCGGGCTTCACGCCGCGTCCGATCAGATCGGACCGCAAGCCTTCGCAGATCACTGCAACGGCATCGGCGCCGTTGACAACATGGTTCTCCAGTTGCCGCGTCAGCCAGTAGCGCGGGCTGTTTTCCTTGCCGGTCCCATTGCCGACCGCTGCATCTTCCCAGAAAGCCCGGATTTCATAGACCAGCGGCAGACCCGTTTTCTCGGCGACCCGCAAAGCGGCCAGCCCGTTGAGCGCGGGAGAATGGGCATGCAGCACGTCCGGCTGCCACTCGCGGACGACCTGTTCGATCCTCTCCGCCAGGACCGCAACTTCGCGCCATTCGCGTATCGGAGATGGTCCCTGAACCCTGGCCAATGTTCGGAAGAACTGCAGATCATCAAATTCTTCCAGCGGCTGCTCCGTTACATAGCCATGCTGGTTCTGCCGGACACCGGTAACACCGGCTACGGTCAGACCACTGGCAATTTGCGCCTTCATGATCGCCCGTGTGCGAAAGCAATAGCCACTGTGCAGCGGCAGGCTGTGATCCAATATGTGCAATATCCGCGTCATGGCGAAAAGCCCTGCCAAAAAAGGATTAACGTCCCGTCAACCCAATAGCTGTATCGCGCAATCATAGAAGAGCGTGTTTTCGCCGCTTGTGCCGGGATATATTGGGTAGATGATAGACAATTTTTCTATCGCTTTGACGCATGGACTGTTGCTCATCGCCGCTTGGCGTCTGGTGCATCGTGACGATCTCGATGTCGAAGCCCCGCCGGAGCCCGACGAAGCACCTGATGGTTTTGCGAAGCAATCCAGCGACAACGGATCATGGTCCGATGCGTGATCTCGTCTTTGTCGGATATCTGGTGGCGCTGCTGTTTCTCGCCTTCAAACGGCCCTTTCTGTTCACCCTGATCTATGCCTATATCGATATCGTTGCTCCGCAACGGCTGAGCTATTTCATGCTCAACTCCGTGCCCTTGTCGCTGATCGTCTTCGCCCTCGCCTTGTTCGGCTATATGTTTGCGGACAATAAGCAGGACAGCCGCTTCTCTTTCCGGCAAGCGATGATGATCCTGTTGCTGGCTTATTGTGGATATACCACGGTGCAGGCGGAGGTCCCGGATGCGGCGCTGGAAAAATGGGACTGGGTATGGAAGGCGCTGGTCTTTGCGATATTCCTGCCGCTCACTCTCCGAACCAAATTGCGACTGGAAGCGCTGGCGCTGTTCATGGTGTTGTGCGCCGGGACATTGATCATTACCGGCGGGATCAAGACATTGGCCTCGGGCGGCGGCTATGGCGTGCTGGTGCTGCTGGTCGACAATAATAGCGGCCTGTACGAGGGCTCGATCATCTCGACGGTCGCGATCTGTATCATCCCGCTAATTCTCTGGCTCGCGCATCACGGCACGATTTTCCCACCCGACTGGCGCGTAAAGATCTTCTCCTATTGCCTGATTTTTGCCGCCTTGCTCATTCCCATCGGCACACAGGCGCGGACAGGTCTGGTGTGCATCGGGGTATTGGCAGTGCTGCAACTGCGTTTCGCCCGCTACCGGCTGCTCTACGGAGGCCTTGCTCTGGCGCTCGGTGTCATGGCGATTCCGTTTCTGCCGCAAAGTTTCACCGAAAGAATGGCGACGATCGAGAATTACGAAGCCGACCAGTCGGCATCGACCCGGCTCGCGGTCTGGCGATGGACATTGGATTATGTGAAACAGCACCCGTTCGGCGGCGGCTTTGACGTCTACCGGATCAACAAGCTGACCTATGAACTTTCGGAAGTGGACGTCGAGCAATATGAGCAATGGGACATCGATCCGGACGATGTCGACGCCAGACTTATCGAAGACGAGTCACGTGCCTTTCATAGCAGCTATTTCGAGATGCTCGGCGAACAGGGCTATCCCGGGCTGATATTGTGGCTGATCATCCATGTCGGCGGCCTGTGGCGGATGGAGATGCTGCGACGAAAATATACCAAATCGAAGAAGGAAAGCGAGCAATGGGTGGCTCCCCTCGCCACGGCCTTGCAGCATGGCCATATAATTTTCCTCGTCGGAGCCTTGTTCGTGGGCATCGCTTACCAGCCTTTTGTCTATATGCTGGTTGCTCTGCAAATCGGGCTCGACACCTATATGACGCGTCGATCGGCAGAGGCCCAGCAGCTACCGCTCGCCAGGCAAGTGACCGGTGCGGCCAAACCAAAGAGCTTGCCGCAACCGCGACGCCCCTTCACTAATTAAGTGACGCTTTCGGAGCTCCGCTGTAGGATCGGCGCATGACGCTCACTGTTTCTGCCACCGTCGAAAGATGGCCTGTCGCGGGTGAATTCATCATCAGCCGGGGCGCGAAAAAACACGTCGATGTGGTGCTGTGCGAAGTTTCCGATCGCACCGATAGCGGCGCGGCGGAGGCAACTCCGATCTATTACGAAGGCGAAAGCGCCGAGCAATGTGTCGAAGAGATCACGCGATTCGCCGCGCGGCATCCGGATCTTGATCGCTCTGTGCTGCTCCAGAACATGGCGCGTGGTGCCGCCCGCAACGCCCTCGATTGCGCGCTCTGGAACCTGGAATGCCGGAAAAGCAATAAAGCCCTGTGGCAAGTGGCCGGCTTGCCCGCACCTGCCCCGCTGTCGACAGCTTTTACGATATCGCTCGGCCAGCCGCAGACCATGGAAGCCCATGCCCGTCAGGCCGCAGCGAATGGACACGACCTGTTGAAACTGAAATTATCGGGTCAGGACGACATCGAGCGGGTCGCCGCCGTCCACCGAGGCGCGCCCAGCGCCCGCCTGATTGTCGATGCCAACGAAAGCTGGAACGATCTCGACATTGCCGCCGAAGCCGGTCGGCTTACGCAATATTCGGTCGAACTGATCGAACAACCGGTCAGCGCCGGACACGATCATCTGCTCGGCGGGGTGAGATCACCTATTCCGCTTTGCGCCGACGAAAGCTGCCATACCAGCGCCGATATCGAGAGAATCGCACCTTATTACGATGCGGTGAATATCAAGCTCGACAAGGCTGGCGGGCTGACCGAAGCAATGGCGATAGCCCATGCAGCACAAGCCACAGACATGAAAATCATGGTCGGCTGCATGCTCTCGACATCATTGGGTATAAGGCCAGCCTTCGCGCTCGCACAGCTGGCGCATTGGGTCGATCTCGATGGTCCGCTGTTGTTGGCTAAAGACCGACCCGATGGTTTCCAGTTTGAAGGCGGGAAAATATTTCCCGCCCACTGAACGGACTAGATACCGTCGAGACGTTCGATGACCGGAGCAGCCGCCATACAGGGCGCCAGCTTGGGGCCACTTGCGCGGAAATGATCGGATTTCCCATGCGCATCGAGAGCCGCCTGATCGACGTAGCGTTCAAGCACCTTATATTCCTGAGGATTTTCCTTGCTCTGGAAGACCGAATAAAATTCATTGCCCGGTTCGTTCGCTCGAACCGCAGCCATCAGTTCGGAAAAAGCGGCTTCAAAATCGGCATTCTTGCCTTCGGCCACGGTCAATGTTGCGATGACGCCTACTGCTGCCATGATATTCTCTCCCTGATAAAAAATGGGCCGGCGATTTCCCGCCGGCCCACTGAATTTTGATTTCTAGAAAATTTCGAACAGTCCGGCTGCGCCCTGTCCGCCACCGATGCACATGGTGACTACGGCATATTTCGCGCCGCGGCGTTTGCCTTCGATCAGCGCATGGCCGGTGCAACGTGCGCCGGTCATACCATAGGGGTGACCAATCGAGATCGAGCCGCCGTTGACGTTGAGCAGTTCGTCAGGAATACCCAGCTTCTGCTGGCAATAGAGCACTTGCACGGCGAAAGCTTCGTTCAGCTCCCACAGGCCGATGTCATCCATCTTGACGTTGAAGCGTTCGAGCAGTTTCGGGATCGCGAAGACCGGACCAATGCCCATTTCATCAGGCTTGGTACCGGCAACGGCCATACCAACATAGCGGCCCAGCGGGTTGAGGCCGGCTTTTTCGGCCGCTTTTGCTTCCATAATCACGCTGGCAGAAGAACCGTCGGAAAGCTGCGATGCGTTACCGGCAGTGACAATATTGCCGGGGCCGAGAACCGGCTTCAGACCCTGAAGGCCTTCCAGCGTGGTCGATGGCCGGTTGCCTTCATCCTTGTTGATCGTGACTTCGACATGGGAAATTTCCTTGGTTTCCTTGTCCTGCACACCCATGGTGGTGGTCACTTCGACGATTTCAGCGTCGAAATGGCCAGCTTCCTGAGCCGCTGCGGTGCGCATTTGCGACTGATAGGCATATTCGTCGCAAGCGTCGCGGCTGATATTATAGCGTTTGCCAACCACTTCAGCGGTCTGCAGCATCGGCATGTAGATATCTTCATGCATCTTCATCAGTTCGCGATCCGGCTGCACGCGCATTTCCGGTGTCTGCACGGTCGAGATCGAATCCTGTCCGCCGCCGACAACCACATCCATCATGTCCAACGTGACCTGTTTGGATGCCGTGGCAATCGCCATCAGACCGGAGGAACATTGGCGGTCGATCGTCATGCCGGGCACTTCGATCGGGAAGCCTGCACGCAGTGCAACCTGACGAGCCAGATTGCCGCCCTGCGAACCCTGCTGCAAAGCGCTGCCCCATACAACATCGTCGATCGTGCCCGGATCGATACCCGCTCTTTCGACAGCCGCTTTTGCGGAATAATGACCGAGGGTGGCACCGGTTGTGGTGTTGAAAGCACCCTTATAGGCGCGCCCGATGGGGGTACGGGCGGTGGAAACGATGACTGCGTCACGCATTGTGAAATTCCTTTAAAGTTAAAACCGGAGTCGAATTTTGAGCCTATTGTCCTCGTTAATCGGCCAATTAACAAGGAATTTTTTCTGCAGCCCGCTGCCGTTACGGAACGCTAGTCGTTGCTGACCGGCACCGGATAGCCGCCTTCGGGATAGGGCAGAATCATCTCCCCATCCGGCGCCGCAGTAAAGGTTGTTTGCGTCGGATAGGCGAATTCCAGACCTTCCTCGTTAAACCTTTGCAGAATTGCGAGACCGATCCGGTGACGCCCCTGAAAGACCACTTCATAATCGCTGCTCATGATATCGAAATCCAGCTGGAAATCGATCGAACTGTCTCCAAATCCGATAAAGCCCGAGCGGATGAAGTTCGCATCGTTGGATTCGACAATTTCCTTCAGCAGGCCAGGAATACGCCGCGCGTCGTCCGGCTTTGTCTGATAGATCACGCCGATTCCAAACCGGGTCCGCCGTCGGGCCAGACGGGTCAAGTTGGTTATTTCCATATCGAGAAGATTGGTGTTCGAGATGATGACCTCTTCACCCATGATCGAGCGCAGACGTGTGCTTTTCAGCCCGATTTTTTCGATAGTGCCAGTGGTTGTGCCATAGGTAATTGTATCACCGGCCCGGAACGGCTTGTCGAAGATGATCGATAGCGCGGCAAACAGATCGGAGAAGATCCCCTGTGCCGCAAGGCCGATGGCAATACCGCCGACACCAAGACCTGCAATCAAACCGGTAACATTGATCCCGAGATTATCGAGAATCATGATCGTCGCAATGGCGAACAGCACAAAGGTAACCAGTATCCGGATCAGGGTCATCGCGCTGTGCAGCGTCTCGTGCTGATCGGGGTCCTGCGAGGTCCTGCGAATGATCAGGCCCAATATGATTTCCCGCAGCCAGATCGCCGCCTGGATCACTGCAGCGATCGTAAACAGCACTTGCACGATCCGGTCGACGCTCGATGGTGCATTGGCAAAACTGACGACCAACTGGGCGGAGACCATCAACATGAATATCTTGCTGGTCCGGGCTATAGCCTTGACTATGATGGTGCGATATCCGGTCAGGCCGACATTATTGCGGACGTAGCGGGCCGCGAAGCGCTTGACCGCACCGAGCAAGAAGAAAATCCCGGTGCCGATGGCAACCGCGATGATAAGTTCTACATAATTGTTGGCCAGCCAGTTGGAAGAATCGGTGATCAAGCGTTGAAAAGCAGCCCCGATATGCGGGACGGTCGGGAGTAGGGCGGGTTCTGTTGTAATGGCCATAATCTTTCAGCTAGGAAGAAACAGTACCAATAACAAGCGGTGCGGTTCCAAAAGGCCGGCAAAAACAGCCCGCTTCCTATTTTGTTGCCCCGATAAGAAACTCTACATTGCCCTTGGGGCCAGTGATCGGGCTTTCGGTAATCCCGAGAATGTCCCAGCCTGACGCAATCAGCCAGTCCCTCACTTTATCGCAGGTCGCCAACCGGACCGCTCCGTCGCGAACAACGCCACCCTTGCCGACATCCTGGCGCTCTGCCTCGAATTGCGGCTTTATCAGCGCCATCAGAATCGCCTTCTCGCCGGCAAATTCGAGCGGTCGTTCGAGCACTTTGACCAGCGAAATAAAACTGGCATCGCAAACGATGATATCGACTTGCTCCGGCACATGCTGATCGGTGAGAATCCGGGCGCTGGTCTGTTCGTGCACCACCACCCGGTCATCCTGCCGCAATTTCCACGCAAGCTGGTTGGTGCCGCTATCTACGGCGTAAACCTTTGCCGCGCCACCGGTGAGCAGCACATCGGTAAAGCCGCCGGTGCTGCTGCCGACATCCATGGCGGTCATACCGGTGACATCAATATCAAAATGGCGCAGCGCATGATCGAGCTTGATGCCGCCGCGAGACACCCAGGGATGGTCTTTGCCCTTGAGCTCAATCGCGGAATCGCTCGCTATCTTGTGTCCCGGCTTGTCTATTTTCTTGCCCGCCACGGTCACCAGGCCAGCCATGATATAGGCTTGCGCCTTGGCCCGGCTGTCGGCGAGGCCGCGATCCGCCAATATCTGGTCAATACGCTGCTTGGCGGCTTTGGGCTCGGACTGGGTCATGGAAAATCAGGACTAGCCTAGCGCCGCGCTTTTGGCCATATTCCTTTGCTATGAGAAACATATATTTCCCGTTCGCCTTTCCTCTGGTCGCGCTGGCGCTAGCGGCCTGCTCGACCGCGCCACCCGAGCCGGCACCCGCCCCGCAACCCGCCAAGCCGATCGCAACGCCGTCCCCGGCGCCGGTCCAGCCGCAAGGCGAGTGGATTGACTGGCCGATCACCGCAGGTGACTGGGTCTATCGAAAGGATGGCCGCGGCTCGCTGGCGCTATTCGGTCAAGCCGACAAAGACGCAATTTTCATCATCCGCTGCGATCAATCGCGCCGGCAATTATTCCTGTCGCGCTCCGGCAAGGTTGGTGAAGGCGCCAAGATGGTCCTGCGCGCCAGCGCCGGCACCCAATCCTACCCGGCAAGCAACAGCGGTGGAAAGCCGCCTTATACGGCAATTTCAATATCGCCCGGCGATATCATGATGGATCGCATAGCCTATAGCCGCGGCCGTTTTGCTGTCGAAACCAGCGGACTGCAATCACTCGCCATTCCGGTTTGGCCCGAGTTCAGTCGTGTAGTGGAAGATTGCCGGAGCTGATCCGCTGGATGTCAGGCCGGAACGCGCAATTGTGACAGCAAAATAAAAAAATTCAAGACTTGTTCGGAAACCGTCGTTGATTCACATTCACAGCGTCGAACAGCGGAGAAGTTTCAATGCAACAGTTCGTATTACATTCACAAGCGAAAGGAGGTGGTCCGATGTCTCATGGTTCAGCACAGGGGTCGGAAAATTCCGTTCGGGGGGCACATCTGATCTAGCGATCAAGCAACCCGGCAGCGGCACTTCCTACCGCTGACCCATGTTCAGAGGCTGTCGGTCCAGATGGATCGGCAGCCTCTTTTCATTGCGCGCTATCCGATTTTTCGAGATATTCTTCGCGGATCATGAAATCGCGCACACCGATCCGTACTTCCCGCAAGAACTGGATAAGAGCGAATGAAAGCAGGCTTATCGCAATAACGAATGCGCTCCCGATGGCCACGGAAAGATCGAAGCCGGTCAGTTCCATGATGAACAATATGCCGATCAGCCCGCAGGCGGTTATAGCGCTGATAACGCTCAGGAATATCGCGCTATTGACGACCTTAAGACGCACTTGCAAATCTCCCAGTTCCGCAACGACAAGCTCATGGTCCTTTCCGCTGGTCGACTTGAAAAGCTCCTGCAAGTCGCGCGACCGGTCGATGATCCGCGCCAGACGGCCAGCGAACAGATTGAGCATGGCTCCGATACCGACCAGCAGAAATGCGGGAGCCAGGGCCGTTTGCAGCACAGTGACAATATCGGCACCGGCGATTTGGGAAAATCCGTTCATGCTTTCATCCGTATCCGCAAGGTCAAACCATCCGTAGGCCGCTCGTCCCATAATGTCAGTACAAAGCGTTGTGCATCGGCGCGCGCACGAGAGAGCACTGCTTCCGGCACATCGTCACTCGCAAAAATCTGGTCCGCCTGACCCAGCCAGCGCGCCTGGCGCAAGGTCAGGTCATCGGGATCCGCGCTCGCCAGTTCCAGATCGATGACTTGCGACCGGGACTCGCCATGCGGCTGGTCCAGCCATGCCTCCAAATCTTCCAATTCATGATCGACCAGCACGTCCAGCGGGCCGCCGGGGTCGAGCACTGCATCTATGGCTTTGCGTCGCTTCGCGCCATCCGGCCACGTCTGCTGTATCCGTCCTCGCGCAGCGAGCAAGGCGGTTGCCAGTGTTCCAAGGCTGGCTGGCAGCAATTGCTCTAGCCGCTGCCGCAGCGCCTTGGCCAGTCCCGCCGAGGCTCCGCCCGTACCAATGGCAAGCAGCACGGGATCGCGATCAATGATGGCAGGCGTGGTATAATCGCACAGCGCAGACCGGTCGACGGCGTTGACCAGCAGACCTCTGGCTTTCAGTCGGGCTACCGCTGCGGTTGCCTCATCATCATCTTCCAACGCGACCACCGCCAGCGTCAGGCCATCGGCATTTTCATCATCGGTGATTACCGCGCCGGCACGCTCATAGAGCCGCTTTTTGGCGTCCGCCATTTCGCCACGTCCCAGGAGAAGAATCTTGCGATCCTGCAAATTAACGAAAATAGGCAACTGGTTCATCGCGTTCACCTAATATGGTTGGTCACCCCCGGCGGTCGCGGGCGTGACGCATTATTTCAGCCAGTCGGGTACATGCTCCGCCGCCATGATCGTCGCCGGTTCGATTCGTTCGGCAACCACAGCATAGCGATCACCATCGACCAGCACTTCCGGCACCAAAGGCCGGCTGTTATAAGTATTGGCCATCGTCGCGCCATAGGCTCCGGCCGTCCGGAAAATCCCCAGATCATCCGTCTCGACCCGGTCGACGGTCCGTTCCTTGGCGAATATATCGCTGCTTTCGCAAATCGGGCCAACGATCGAAGCGACCATGGTCTCGCCGCTTGGTTCAACCGCTTCAAAATCATGCCAGGCGTCATAGATCGCAGGCCGCATCAGATCGTTCATCGCCGCGTCGACAATGACAAAATCGCTGTTCACGCCCGGCTTGATCCGGATGACCTTGGTGATCATGACGCCGCTATTCCCGGCGATCACACGGCCGGGTTCGAACATCAGCGTGACATCCCAGCCCTTTGTTACCCGCGCCACCATGGCGCCATATTCAGCCGGACTCGGCGGATTGTCTTCGGATTTATAAGGCACACCCAGACCGCCGCCCAGATCGACATTGGTGATGACGTGACCGGCACTCCGCAATTGCGCGACCAGTTCACCCATTCTGGCATAGCATTTTTCAAGCGGATCAAGGCTCTGCAACTGGCTGCCAATGTGCACGGCGACACCGCGCAGGTTCAATCCGTCGAGTTGGGACAGCCGCGCGTAAATATCCGGGGCGACATCGATCCCGACCCCGAATTTATTCTCTTTCTTGCCAGTCGAGATCTTGGCGTGGGTGCCCGCATCAACATCCGGATTCACGCGCAATGTTGCCGAAGCTTTTTCGCCGCGGGCTGCCGCGATTTCCGCCAGCATCTGGCCTTCTTCTTCCGATTCCAGATTGAACTGGCCGATGCCTTTCTCCAGACCGAGTGTCAGTTCTTCCCGGCTTTTGCCAACCCCTGAAAAGACAATATCCTCCGCTTTCATGCCGGCCGCCAGAGCACGTTGCAATTCGCCGCCGGAAACAACGTCCGCGCCATAGCCCTGATTTGCCAATATCCGGAGAACCGCCAGATTGGGATTTGCTTTTACCGCAAAGGCCAGATGGATTTTGCCGGCATCTTTCAACCCTTCGCGAAACACCCGCGCATGGCGTTCAAGCGTCGCGCGCGAATAGACATAGACCGGTGTCCCGACCTCTTCCGCAATTTGTGACAACGGAATATCCTCCGCGTGCAATTTACCATTTTTGAGCTGGAAATGGTCCAATATCTTATACTTTCAAACGTGTGGAAGGGGAGTTAGCCGGGAGGCGGCAGATCGAATTCGTCATCCTGCCGTTTTTCTGACCGGCGGAGCAGTTCATCGCTACGCTCTGGCATGGCCTGGCTCGACGGGACCAGCAGGTCTTCGCCGCTGGGTGTTTTCATTTCACCATAGACAGGAGGCGGCAGAGCCTCGCCTTTCGCTGGCTGTAATGCGCCACGGTTGCCGCAAGCGGCCAGGATCAGGGTCGCGCCGGCCAGCAACAGGATCGAATGGATTTTGTTCATTTCAGCTCTCCGGCCCAAATGCTTTTTTGGCCTTTGCAACCTGAACCCTTACTTGATCAGGCGCAGTGCCGCCATAGCTGGATCGGCTGGCCACAGAGGCATCAACGCTCAACACGCTGAACACATCGGCACTGATCCGATCATCGATGGCCTGAAACTGTTCGAGCGTCAGATCGGCGAGACCACAGCCCTGCTCTTCAGCAAGAGATACTACCGCTCCGGTGACGTGATGCGCTTCGCGAAACGGCAGCTTGGCTTCCCGGACCAGCCAGTCGGCGAAATCGGTCGCCGTCGAAAAGCCCGATTCGGCCAGAGCCCGCATCCGGCTGCTGCTGAATTCCACTTCGGCAATCATGCCGGTCATTGCGGCGATCGACAGGCCGAGCAGGTCATGCGCTTCGAACACCGGCGGCTTGTCGTCCTGCATATCTTTCGAATAGGCGAGCGGCAGGCCCTTCATCGTGATCACCAGCGCGTTCATCGCACCGGCAATCCGTCCGCAATGACCGCGAACCAGTTCGGCGGCATCAGGATTGCGTTTCTGCGGCATGATCGATGAACCGGTCGAGAAACTGTCCGGCAGTTTGATGAAACCGAAAGGCTGGCTCGCCCAGATCACGAACTCTTCTGCCAGTCGCGAGAGATGCAAGCTGCACTGGGTCGCCGCCATCAGATAGTCGAGCGCAAAATCGCGATCGGAAACCGAATCGAGACTATTCCCGGTAGGCCCATCGAAGCCCAGCATCGATGCTGTCTTTTCGCGATTGATCGGAAAACCGGTGCCGGCCAATGCCGCCGCGCCGAGCGGGGATTCATTCATCCGCTTGCGCGCATCGGCGAACCGCGAGCGATCACGCCGGATCATCTCGTAATAGGCCATCATATGATGACCGAGGCTCACTGGCTGGGCCGATTGCAAATGGGTGAAACCCGGCATGATTGTGTCGGCATGTTCTTCGGCACGATCTACCAGTGCCTTTTGCAGACTTCCCAAGGCGTCATCGACCATGTCCATCGCATCGCGGACCCAAAGTCGGAAATCGGTCGCGACCTGGTCGTTACGAGAACGGGCAGTATGCAGACGGCCCGCTACCGGGCCGATGATTTCTGAGAGCCGTGCTTCGACGTGCATATGAATATCTTCGAGGTCGAGATCTTCGGGCACGCCGTCTGTTTCATATTCCCGGGCAATCTGATTCAGGCCGTTGATGATTTGCGTCGCATCTTCCGCTTCGACGATGTCCTGTTCCGCCAGCATGGCAACATGCGCCAGACTGGCGCGAATATCATGTCGCCATAATTTCTTGTCGAACGGGATTGACGCGTTTATCTC
>JBALUX010000051.1:0-16200 GCA_036963725.1 Parasphingorhabdus sp.
ATCTTGACGTCGAAACCCTCCGCGCCCTTGAAGACGCCCTCGAAACCTTCGCCGGCTGCGCCGTGGTCATCTCGCATGACCGCTTCTTCCTCGATCGTCTTGCTACGCATATTCTGGCATTTGAAGGCGACAGCCATGTGGAATGGTTTGAAGGAAACTTCGAGAGCTATGAAGAGGACAAGCGGCGTCGTCTGGGCGACGCGGCGGATCGGCCGACCCGGGTGGCTTATAAGAAATTGACTAGGTGATAAGGCTCCTTCTCCCGTGAGGGAGAAGGATATGCAGGCTTATGAGCGCAGCGAATTAGCCGGAGTTGGATGAGGGTGTTCTGCCGGTTGTTTCGTGAGCAACTCTGCCCGCAGTAAACCCTCACCCAGCTGCGACTAGGCAACGAGTTGCCAAGTCTGCGCAACCCTCTCCCTTGAGGGAGAGGGGGCTAATTGCCTTTGGCGATTCGTATTTCCCGAACGATTGTTTCCAGTACGCCATCGATATTTACCATCACATCGTTGTTCCAGAAGCGGATGACGCGATAGCCGTGGGCTTCGATAACCCGTGTGCGCTCTGCATCCTTGCCTTCGCTGTGCTGGCCGCCATCGAGTTCGATCACCAGCCTCTGGCTCCTCGCGGCAAAGTCAGCGATATAGGGACCGACCGGACATTGCTTCACGAATTTGACATTGTCCAATTGCCGGTTGCGGAGACGAGACCAGAGCTTGCGTTCGGCCTCGGTCATATCCCGCCGAAGCCTGCGAGCGCTCTTCGTCAGTTTTCCCTCTCCCACGCCCCCTCCTTCATCTTCTCCCGTGAGGGAGAAGGATACAGAGCCTTATCGCTTTAGCGATTAGGCGGCGTTGGATGAGGGTGTTCTACTCTCAAGATAGAACACCCTCATCCAGCTGCGACTAGCGAACAAGTTCGCAAGTCTTCGCATCCTTCTCCCTCACGGGAGAAGGTCAGCGCAATAATTTCTCTGAAAAATGACCGGCAGTATCAAGCGGTAGCGGTCGGTTTCCCGGCCAGACTAACCCCGACGATCGCCGCCAGCGCCGCTGCAAATCCCGGAATGATCTCGTAAACCCCGGGACCGCCCAGAAACTCCTTGTTCCAGCCCATAGCGATCCACAGGATCACCACGCCAGCACCAATCACCAGCCCGGACACCGCGCCAGCGCCGGTCATCCGCTTCCAGGTCAGCGAGAGCAGGATCAGCGGCCCGAACGCCGCGCCGAAGCCGGCCCAGGCGTTTGACACCAGTCCCAGCACCTTGCTGTCGGGATCGCGCGCGATGTAAATGGCGACCAACGCCACCAGCGCCACAAACAGCCGCCCGACATTGACGGTCTCGCGTTCGCTGGCGTTCTTGCGCAGGAACAGGCGGTAGAAATCCTCGGTCAACGAACTCGACGAGACCAGCAATTGCGAGCTGATCGTGCTCATGATCGCGGCTAGCAGGGCGGCGAGCAGGAAACCGGTAATCAGCGGGTGGAACAAGGTGTTAGCCAGCAATATGAAGATAGTTTCCGGATCCTCGAGCACCAGCCCGTTCATCTCGACATAGGCGCGGCCGGTGATGCCTACGCCGATCGCGCCGAGCAATGCCACGCCCATCCAGCTCATGCCGATGGTCCGCGCCTTGGCGACGTCGGGGATCGAGCGGATCGCCATGAAGCGCACAATGATATGCGGCTGGCCAAAATAGCCGAGGCCCCAGGTTACGGCAGAGAGAAATCCGATGAAGGACAGTCCGGCGGTCAGGCTGAGGAAATTCGGGTCGAGGGCGTCGAGCTGGCTCGTGACCGCGCTGATCCCGCCATCATCGGTCAACACCACGATCGGCATCAGCACCAAGGCAACCACCATGATACAGCCTTGGACGAAATCGGTCAGGCTGACGGCGAGAAAACCGCCTACCATGGTGTAGGCCAGCACGACGCCGGCGGTGAGCCAGATGCCGGTCATATAGTCGCTCATCCCGGTGTCGCCAAACAGGCCGGCGAAACTGGTCTCGAACAATTTGCCACCGCCGACCAGACCGGCTGCCGTATAGACCGCGAAGAACAGTACAATGATGATCGCGGATGTCACGCGCAGGGCCAAAGCCTTGTCGGGGAATCGATTGGCGAGAAATTCGGGGATGGTGAGCGCGTTGCCCATGCGCTCGGTTTGCTCGCGCAGGCGCGGCGCAACGACGATCCAGTTGACCAGGGCGCCGGCGAACAGGCCAATGCCGATCCACACTTCAACCAATCCCGCCGCATAAAGCGCTCCGGGCAGGCCGAGCAGCAGCCAGCCCGACATATCGGACGCGCCGGCGGACAGCGCCGCTACTGCGGGGTGGAGGTTGCGTCCTCCCAGCAAATAGCCTTCGCTACTGTCTGTGGACTTGCGCCAGGCGTAAAAGCCGATGGCCAACATGCCGACGAAATAAAGGGCGAGTGAAATCAGGGCTCCGGTTTGCATTCGCCCTACATAACGATTTTAGGCAGGGAGTCACCACCTGCCTTTTGGAGAGGCCGCTTCGTCGGGCCGGGGCGGTTATTGTGTACCTTCTCCCGTGAGGGAGAAGGATGTGCAGACTTGGCAGCTTGCTGCCTAGTCGAAGCTGGATGAGGGCGTTCTGCGCTTCGAAGATCGGAACGCCCTAATCCAACGTCGCCTAATTCCCCCGGATCAAATCCGGGGTCATAAGGCTTTGCATCCTTCTCCCTCACCGGAGAAGAAGCGCTCACCGCAACCGTTTTACAAATAACTGCCCGTTATCAGCACGTTTGGTCTGAAAGTTCGGAACCTCTTCAAACATTTCCGACAGGCGCGAGAAACCATAGTTCCGGACATCAAAACTCGACCGGTTGCCGGCAATCTTGCCGACTTCGCTCAGGCTGGCATAGCCCTCGGCGTCGCGCTTTGTCGCCTGATAGGCGTCGATCAGCAGGTTGAGCAAATCCTCGTCGACCTTGCCGCCGCTGCTTTCGCCGGTGCCGGTGGCACTCTCGGTTTTGGCTGACGCCTTGACGTCACTTTTACCGCCAACCCGATGCCGCTTGTCAGCCTTGATCAGCGCATCGACGTCGATAAAGCGACTGCATGCCTGCTTGAATGCTTCCGGCGTCTTGGCGCTACCGAAGCCATAGACGGGCAGGCCTTCCTGCCGAATCCGCATCGCCAGCGGCATGAAGTCGCTATCGCTGCTCATGATCCCGAAACCGGTGACATTGCCGCGGAACAGCAGGTCCATCGCGTCGATGGTCATCTTCATGTCAGTGGCATTCTTGCCCTTGGTCATATCGAATTGCTGTTGCGGCTCGATGCCATATTTGTGCAAAATGTCGACCCAGCCCTTGAGCGACTGCTTGCGCCAGTTGCCATAAGCGCGGCGGATATTCACCGTTCCCAGTTCGGCTAGCGCGGTCAGCACGGGATCGAGACCATTGTGGCTGGCGTTATCGGAATCGATCAACAGGGCGATATTGTCATTATGTTGGTTCATCCAGTCAAGATGGACCGCCAGGGCAGGGCGTTCAAGAAGAAAAACGCTGTCCTACAGCGGGGCACATGGATTACGCTGGGCGCGGCTCTTTGACCTCGACTCGATGGAGACCGTGCAATGCATCGTCATCCTTCTCCCGTGAGGGAGAAGGATACAGAGCCTTATGACCCCGGACTTGGTCCGGGGGAATTAGGCGGCGTTGGATGAGGGTGTTCTGTATTTCGAAGTGCAGAACACCCTCATCCAGCTGCGACTAGGCAGCAAGCTGCCAAGTCTTCGCATCCTTCTCCCTCACGGGAGAAGGGGCAGGGGGGAGGGGTTTCTTTTCATAACACTGTAAAGTTTGTAAAGATCAGGCTGGCGTCTGCTTCAGAAAAGATTCCGATACATCCTGAAGAGCCAGACTCAGAGCATTGAGATTACTGAATTACTCTGATTTTTCAGTCCACAGCCGAGAATCTATCGCTCTCTTCGTCCAGCACATGCAGCTTGCCTTCGGCAATCGCGAACCAGGCGCCGATCAGGCGAATCGATCCATCCGCCTCTTTCTCCTGGATGCAGGGGAAGGTCCGCAAATTGGCAAGACTGGTGCGAATGCCTTCATGTTCCATCGCCAGTTGCGCTTCGGATCCGCTCAAATCGCCATGATCGTGCGCAACCTTGGCCCGGGCGCCGTCGAGCAATGTGATCCAGTCGGCGATGAAGCCGCCTTTGCCGTGCGGCATATCCTTCATCTGCTCGGACAGCGCCGCTGCACAACCGCCGCAACTGCCGTGGCCCATGACCACCACTTCGTCGACTTTAAGAAACTGGACGGCAAATTCGAGCGCCGCCGATACGCCATGCTGGCCCGGAGTCGTTTCAAACGGCGGCACGAGAGCGGCCACATTGCGGACAATGAAGGTCTCGCCGGGATTGGTATCGAAAATCTGCGTCGGATCAACGCGGCTGTCGCTGCAGGCGATGATCATCACCTTCGGGCTCTGCCCTTCCTTGAGTTCATCCCAGCGTTCCCGCTGCATTTTCCATTGTTCGGAACGGAAGCGGCGATAGCCATCGAGCAGATCGGTGAATTTTGTCATGTTTCGATCCATATCACCGGTTTTGGGGGTGGCAAGAGCGGTTTTCCATCGCTATCTGATAGAAATGAACGAAATCACCAAGATCACCACGCCCGACAGTCCCCCAGAGCGCCTGCGCAAGCCCGACTGGATTCGCGTCAAAGCCCCGATGGGTGCCGAATTCGAGAAAACCCGCGCCCTGATGCGCGAGCATAAGCTTAACACTGTGTGTGAAGAGGCGGCTTGCCCCAATATCGGCGAATGCTGGACCAAGAAGCACGCGACCGTGATGATCCTCGGCGACGTCTGCACCCGGGCCTGTGCCTTCTGCAACGTCAAAACCGGCATGCCGATGGCAGTGGACGCGCTGGAGCCGCAACATACAGCCGATGCAGCCGCCAAGCTCGGGCTGGAGCATATCGTTGTGACCTCGGTCGACCGCGATGATCTCGCCGACGGCGGCGCCAGCCAGTTCGTCAAAGTGATCGAGGCCTTGCGCCGCACGACACCGAAAACGACGATCGAGATTTTGACCCCGGACTTCCGCAACAAGACAGAAGCGGCGGTCGAGGCCATCGTCGCGGCGCGTCCCGATGTCTACAATCACAATCTCGAGACCGTTCCGCGTCTCTATCCGACAATCCGCCCCGGCGCGCGCTATTATGCCTCGCTGCGGCTGCTGGAACAGGTCAAGCGGCTCGATCCGTCGATCTTCACCAAATCGGGTGTCATGCTCGGCCTGAGCGAGCAGCGACTCGAAGTGCATCAGGTGATGGACGACATGCGCAGCGCCGATGTCGATTTCCTGACCATGGGCCAATATCTACAGCCGACGACCAAACATGTGAAGGTCAGCGAATTCGTCAAGCCGCAGGCCTTTGACGCTTATGCTTCTGTTGCACGGGCAAAGGGCTTCCTGCTCGTCGCCTCGAGCCCGCTGACCAGGTCGAGCTATCATGCTGGCGAGGATTTCGCCAAAATGCGTCAGGCGCGTGAGGAAAAACTGGCGCGTTCGGGTGCTTCGAATGCCCGTCCATAGGGAAACCCGCGATCTGCCTTACAGCGCTGCACAAATGTACGCGCTGGTTGCCGATGTCGGTCGCTATCAGGAATTTCTGCCCTGGGTGGTCGGCACGCGGATCCGGGCCGATAGCGAAACCGAAATGCTCGCCGATGTACTGGTTGGCTTCAAGGGCCTGCGCGAGCAATTTTCGTCGCGGGTGATCAAGGCGCACAACCAGTCGATCGATGTCGATTATCTAAACGGTCCGCTGAAGCAGCTCCACAATGAATGGCGCTTCCGGTCACGCGAGAGCGGTGGCTGTCATGTCGACTTTTACGTCGAATTCACCTTCAAAAACCGGATGTTCGAGAAACTGGCGGGGCAGATGTTCGCCAAGGCCTTGAACAAGATGACCGGTGCCTTTGTTGAACGCGCCGGCGAAATATACGGGAGCAGCTATTCGCTTTCGTCGGGGAGCAGCAGTTCGAGCGCCACCAGCACTGCCTGAAGCCGGATATCGGCACGGCTTTTATCATCGCCAAAATTCTTGCGGTCGGCAACCACGTCATCGACGCTTTTGCCTTTTTCCGCCTTGGCGAAGACGACAGTGCCAACCGGCTTTTTCTCGGAACCGCCACCTGGTCCGGCCACGCCGGTGATTGCAACCGAGACATCACAACCGGAGCGGTCGAGAGCACCCTGTGCCATTTCCCAAGCGACCGCGATCGAAACCGCGCCGAATGTCTCGAGCAAGTCACCGCTCACGCCCAGCATATTCTGCTTGGCATCGTTGGAATAGGTGGTGAAACCGCAATCAAATACATCGCTGCTACCAGCGACTTCGGTCAGCGCCGCGGCCACGAGGCCACCGGTGCAGCTCTCGGCGACGGTGATCCGTCTGCCAATCTTGCGGTTCTGTTCAATCACTTTGGTAGCCAATGTGACCAGTTCGGGGGGGAGAAGATTTTGCATGGATGTGCGGTTAGCCTATTTCTCCGCCGTTTCACAAATGTTTATCGGCGGCTTCTTGTCGCCTTGCGAGCCGAGTTTCATGAACAGCCCGATCAATCCACCAACATTCGACGGCGGCAAGGGTTCCAGCAATGTATAGGCCTCGCTGATCGTTCCGCAGCTTTTGGGCTTGATTCCATCGCTGACCATGGCGGTCACAAGGCCGTCCAGGAAAGGACGCATGGTTTCGACATCCATGCTTTCCGGCATTTTTTCGCCGAACATGATCTTAATGCCGTGCTTGGCAGTCGGCCAGGCCTGCTCCGACGCGATGGTATATTTCTGGTAGGAATTCGATTTATGCTGCATCAGCGCCACGTCCTGATCGAGATAGGGGCTGCATTTCGTGCCCGCAGCCTCAAATACTACCGGCAGGATATAGGTGAATATGGCATTGGCCTGTTCGGGCGAGACGCAGGCCTTGGTTTCAGCCGCCTGGACGGCGCCGATGTTGAACGCGCTGAGCAAGGTAACGCAGCAAGCAAGCTTTTTCATTTGTCTATCCTTCCAATATAATCGTGGCGATGGCTTGCGCCGCTATGCCTTCTTTACGTCCGGCGAAGCCCAGCCCCTCGGTTGTCGTCGCTTTAACGCTCACTCTATCCTGGTCAAGATGGAGCATGGTTGCAATATTCTCCCGAATGGCATCGCGGTGCGGCTTTATTTTCGGGGCTTCGCAGATGATTGTCATGTCGACATTCTGGATCAGACCGCCTTTTTCTGCGATGAGCGCGGCCGCATGTTCGACAAACCGGGATGACGCGACGCCGCGCCATTGCGGGTCGGATGGTGGAAAATGATCCCCAATGTCTCCGGCTGCTATCGTTCCGAGCAAAGCATCGGTCAGCGCGTGGAGCAGAACATCGGCATCGCTATGCCCGGACAGGCCTTTGTCATGTTCGATTTTAACGCCGCCCAGCCACAATTCTTCACCTGCGGCCAGTCGGTGGACATCATAGCCCATTCCGGTGCGTATCTGGCGCATTTGCTCTATTCCTTTTTCGGAAAAATCGGCTGGCAATGTATATTTCTTGAGCGCTTCGTCGCCTTCGACCGTTGATACTTCATAGCCGGCGGCCTGGAATATCTGCGCGTCATCGCTGGCATCATCGCCTGCAGCAAAATTTTCATGAGCAGCAATGAGCTTCAGAAAGTCGAAGGCTTGCGGGGTTTGTACGCGCCGCAGGCTGTCCCGGTCCACCGTCCGTTCGAGCCGGTCGTTGCTCAGTTGCACCATCGTATCGACGCAGGGCAACACCGGAATGGCGGCGGACGCGATATTCAATCGGTCGAGGAGACGGTCGATCACCATGTCCGCAACGAAGGGCCGTGCCGCATCGTGGACGAGAACATCTCTGGCGCCGCCGGCCTGCCGGATCGCCAGCAGTCCGTTGTAAACCGATTGCTGGCGGGTGGCGCCGCCGATCACGATCTTGTGGGAGAAAAAGGATCCAAGAGCCTGGGTTAACTGTTCTTCCTGTCCCGCTGCCACCACAATCCAGATCTGGTCAATGCCGGGATGGGCTGAAAGCCGCTCGACGCTGTGCCGGACCATCGGCTTCCCGCCAATGGTCTCGAACTGCTTCGGAACATCCAGACCCGCCCGCGCGCCGACACCGGCGGCAACGATCAGTGCATGGGTTTGTTCGGAGGGATCAGGGGCTTCAACCATGAATCGCGATCTACGCCGAGAATGGGGATGAAGCAATTCTTGCCTCCAAATTGATTTGTCGATAGAGGCTGCTTAAAATTTAGGCAGTAGATATGAAACTTGATCCCATCTTCATTGGCGATTTGAAAATTGAAAGTCCGGTCATTCTGGCTCCGATGACCGGTGTCACCGATTTGCCGTTCCGCAAACTGGTCCGGCGATTTGGTTCCGGACTCAATGTGACGGAAATGATTGCCAGCCAGGCAATGATCCGGGAAACGCGTCAGTCGCTGCAGAAATGCGCATGGGACGCAACCGAAGAACCGGTATCTATGCAGCTTGCCGGATGCGATCCCGCGGTGATGGCAGACGCCGCCAGGCTAAACGAAGATCGCGGCGCGCAGATTATCGACATCAACATGGGTTGCCCGGTGAAAAAGGTCGTCAACGGCGATGCCGGTTCGGCCTTGATGCGCGATCTACCTCTGGCCGCCGCACTGATCAAGGCAACGGTCGAGGCGGTTAATGTGCCGGTAACCGTCAAGATGCGGATGGGCTGGGACCATCAAAGCCTGAACGCGCCCGAACTGGCGCATATCGCCGAAGATCTTGGCGCGAAAATGATTGTCGTGCACGGCCGCACCCGCTGCCAGATGTATCGCGACAGCGCCGACTGGGAATTTGTCAGCAAGGTCAAACAGGCGGTTTCGCTGCCGGTGATCGTCAATGGCGACATCTGCTCGATCGAAGACGGTCAGACGGCGCTCGAACAAAGCGGCGCCGATGGCGTGATGATCGGACGCGGCGCTTATGGCAAACCCTGGCTATTGGGTCAGTTCATGCACTGGTTCAAAACCGGAGAACGGCTGCCTGATCCGGACATTGCCACCCAATATGCCATATTAAACGAACATTATCGCGACATGCTGAAGCTCTATGGCGAGGATGTCGGGGTCAAAGTCGCCCGCAAACATATCGGCTGGTATACCAAGGGGCTGACCGGTTCGGCGGAATTCCGCAATCGGGCCAATAGCGAGGCCAATCCTCATATTGTCCTGGAAATGCTCGAGGAATTTTATACGCCCTGGCTGAACCAAGCCGCCGCTTGATGGACGGGATCCCTCCGGCTGAGCAAATATTGGCGGGGCTTAGCCATGCATTGCTGGTCGTGGATTCGGATCATATTGTCATCCGGGTCAACCCCTCTGGCGAGGCCCTGTTCGGGACCAGTGCCAAACATCTGGTCGGCCGCAAGATCGATCAGGTCCTGCACTTCTCCGATCCGAGGCTGGATGCGGCTCTGACCGAGCAGGACATCAGCCTGACCGCGCGCGGCGTGATGATCTCCGGCGATGACCGCAAGCTGGGCATAGTCGATTTTGACATCCATCCGCTGGCCTCCGATTCGGAATGGCGCCTGATATCGTTGTCGCCGATGCCGCAGGACGGCCCCATTCTCGAGAATGAGAATAATGACCCGTCCGATCTCGCCATTCGCGCGCCGGACATTCTCAGCCACGAGATTAAAAATCCGCTGGCGGCGATAAAGGGCGCGGCACAATTGCTCGACCGGCAGCTCGACGAGAGCCAGAAACCGCTGACCCAGATGATCACCGGGGAAGTGGAGCGAGTGGTCAATCTGCTCAACCGGATGCAGACACTGTCGTCCAATCAGCCGGCCCAGACCAAGGCGGTCAATATCCATACGCTGATCGATCGCGCGCGGCGTTCGATCGAAGCGGCAACCGGCCAGGCGGTGAAGATTTACGACAAGTTCGATCCTTCCTTGCCGGATGCCCTGATAGACCCGGACGCGATGATGCAGGTATTGACCAATGTGCTGGCCAATGCCGTCGACGCGACCAAACATCTGCCAGACCCGCAGATCCGCATCATTACCCGTTACAGTTTCGGCGCTTCCCTGTCAGCACAGGGGCAAACGGCGGCGGTCCGCCTGCCGATCCAGATCATGGTGTGCGACAATGGGCCAGGCGTTCCCGCCGAACTCGAGCGGGAGATATTCTCTCCCTTCGTCTCGACCAAGAAAGAAGGGCAGGGGCTGGGTCTCGCTCTGGTGAAAAAGCTGATGCGCGATATGAACGGGCGCATCCGCTATGATCGCGAAAATCAGGACGAGATGAGCCGGTTCACGCTGTTTCTTCCCGTTGCTCCGAAAAACTGACGTCAGGACAAATCATGGCCAAAGAAAAAATCATATTGGTGGAAGACGATCTGTCGGTCAGCCATGTCATCATCACCGCCCTGCGCGCCGAGGGCTATGAAGTCGAGAATTGCAAATCGATCGCCGAGCGCGATGCGCTGATGTCGAGCAGCCGCTATGATCTGCTGCTCACCGATGTCGGACTGGGCGAAGGGGAGGGCGACGGAATTTCCTCGCTCGACAGCGTCAAGGCGACCCATCCGGATATCCCGATCATCATCATTTCTGCCCAGAACACGCTGAACACCGCAGTTCGCGCGTCGGAGACCGGCGCTTTCGAATATCTGCCCAAGCCGTTCGATCTCGACGAACTGGTAGAAGTTGTCGGCCAGGCCCTGAAGCCGAAAAATATTCAGCCACTCGAACCATCGATGGACGAGGAAAGCCTGCCGCTGGTCGGCCGCAGCCCGGCGATGCAGGAAGTCTACCGGATGATCGCCCGGCTGCTGAAAAATGATCTGTCGGTGCTCGTGCTCGGCGAATCCGGCACCGGCAAGGAACTGGTCGCCGAAGCCATTCACGGGCTCGGCCACCGCAAGTCCGGTCCGTTTATCGCGGTCAACATGGCCGCCATCCCGTCGGAGCTGATCGAAGCGGAGCTATTCGGCCACGAAAAAGGCGCTTTCACTGGTGCCGTCGCCAATGCATCGGGCAAGTTCGAACAGGCGCAGGGCGGAACGCTGTTTCTCGACGAGATCGGCGATATGCCGATGCACGCCCAGACCCGCCTGCTGCGCGCCCTGCAATCGGGTGAAATCAACCGCGTCGGCGGCAAGGGACTGGTCAAGCTCGACGTCCGGATCATCGCCGCCACCAACCATGATTTTCTCGACCTGATCGAGCAGGGCAAGTTCCGCGAAGATCTCTATTACCGGATCAACGTCGTGCCGATCGAACTGCCGCCGCTAAGAGAGCGCGCCAGCGATATTCCGGCGCTAACCAAACATTTTCTCAAGCTCGCGGTCACCGAAGGCCTGCCGCACAAGCAGATTTCCCCGGAGGGGATGAACCTGCTCTGCCATCATTACTGGCGCGGCAATGTCCGGGAGTTGAAGAATGTCATCTATCGTCTGGTCGTCACCGGAAGGGAGGATACGCTCTCCGAGGACGCCATCCGCCAGATATTGGCAGCCGAGCGCGGCGAGGACCGGGACGAATCGGCGAATATGGAGTTCGAAGCCCATATCAAGGCGATCGTGCTGGGACTGATGGCCGCGCCGGAAAAGGAAAATCTCTACGCCCAGGCGCTCGAGAAATTCGAGAAGCCCTTGCTGACCGAAATGATGCATCACGCCCACGGCAACCAGATCAAGGCGGCGAAAATTCTTGGCATCAATCGCAACACTTTGCGCAAGAAGCTGAACGAATATCAAATCGATCCCGCCGAGTCGAAATAGCGGGCCGCGATGAAGTGACGGATTGCTTCGCCCAACCGTGGTATTTTTACAATATTAGTGCTTTTTCTGCAACGAAACTGTTGTATTGAAAGCACAATGACAGTTTCCAACCATTTGACGGAACAGCGTGTCCCCAACTGGCTCCGGCGTCTTTCGCTGATGGCCGAAAAAGAGGCTATCATGCGCCGGGTCGAGTGGATCGTTGCACTGCTGTTTGGTGCGATCATGCTGGGCACCTATTTTCTGCTCCGTACCCAGTCCGACCAGACCGACTTCATTTCCCCGCCACTGACCGCGGCCCTGCTGGTCGCCAATCTGATTCCGGCGATGACCCTGCTGGTACTGTTCGGGCGCCGGATCGCCAAGGGCAGGGCAGCGCAATCGTCGATCGGCAGCAAGGGCCGTCTGCACGTCCGTCTGGTCGCCTTGTTCTCGCTCGTCGCGAGCATTCCAATGGTGCTGGTCGTTATCTTTGCTTCCCTGCTGTTTCAATATGGCGTCGAATTCTGGTTTTCGGATCGCGCCCGCGGCATGCTGGAAAATGCCAATGATCTGGCGCGGGGCTATTATGAGCAGAACCAGCGCGAAGTCGGTGAAGAGACGATCACCATGGCCAATGATCTGCGCAATTATTTGCAGCAGGCCGATCTGGAAAGTCCGGAATTTGCCGAGGGCTATGTGTTCCAGGTGCTGTCGCGCAAGCTCAATGAATCGGCGATCATCGAATATGGACCGGATGGCGTCGCCCGGACAGCGGCGGCGGTCGACCCCGATGACGGAGACCAGCAGCCGAAGATAACCGATGCGGTGCTGAAACAGCTACAGCAGGGTCAAAGCTATGTGGTTACCGCAAGACCAAACAAGATCGAGGCGGTGACCGCGCTCGACCTGAATTCGCGGATATTCCTCTACGCGGCGCGCGACTCGGACATGCTGGCGCTGAGCCAGTGGGAAAGGGCGCAATCTGTCCTTGCCGATTATGAGGACCTGTTCTCGCGATCGCGCAGCCTGCAATTGCAGTTCAACATCGCCCTGTTCGTCATCTCGCTGTTGATTGTCGGGCTGGTATTGTGGATCGCGCTGGCCGTTGCCGACCGGATGGTGAAACCGGTCAGCGATCTGGTGCACGCGGCCAAGCGGGTCACCGAAGGCGATCTAGCCACCCGGGTGCCGACAACCTTTGAGAATGACGAGATCGGTACGCTGGGCCGGGCCTTCAACCGCATGACCGAGCGGCTGGAAACCCAGACCACAGCCCTGATTACCGCCAACGAGCAATTGGGCAGCCGCCGGGCGTTTATCGAAGCGGTGCTGGAATCGGTCACCGCCGGTATCATCAGCCTGGATGAAAAAGGCGAGATCAAGCTGGTCAATTCGCAAGCCCAGTCGCTGCTTTCCAAACCGATTGATGATCTGCTCGATGTCGATATCGGCAAGGCAGCGCCGCAATTTGCCGAGCTCATTCAGGATGGTGTCGAGAACAGCATCATCGAATTTGCCTCGGATTCCGACATGCGCACTCTGGCCGTCAAGATTGTCGGCGGACCGAACGGCCATGTCATCACCTTTGAAGACATTACCCAGCAATTGCTCGATCAGAGGCGGGCCGCATGGTCCGACGTCGCAAGACGTATCGCCCACGAGATCAAGAACCCTCTGACGCCCATCCAGCTGGCTGCAGAACGGCTGCAGCGTCGGTTCGGCTCGCGGATGACGGAGGATGTTGCGATATTTGAAAATCTCACCAACACGATTGTCCGCCAGGTTGGCGATCTGAGAAATATCGTCGATGAATTTTCCTCCTTCGCGCGGATGCCGAAGCCGGTGTTCCGGCAGGAAAATCTCGACGACATCCTCAAACAGGCGCTGTTCATGCAGGATGTCGCGTGGCCGACCATCACATTCAACTTCATCTCGGACGATCAGCCGGTCTCTTTGGTCTGCGATCGCCGCCAACTGGGGCAGGCGTTCACCAATATCATCAAAAATGCTGCCGAAGCAATTGAACAAAAAGCGGAATCCCGAGAAGATTTTCAGGTCTCCGATGGTGAAATAGATCTGGCTATCCGGACCGAAAACCAGATTGTCGTCATCGAACTGACGGACAATGGCATTGGCCTGCCGATCGAGCGGGACCGGATCGTCGAGCCTTATATGACGACCCGGGCCAGCGGCACCGGTCTTGGCCTCGCGATCGTCAAAAAGATTATCGAGGAACATTTCGGCGAGATGAAGTTCAGTGATGCGCCCGAAGGCGGCACGCGAGTGACAATCCGGCTCAGCCCATCGCAACTGGCGCGATTGTCACACGGAACCGAAGAAATCTCGGACGATACCGGCAATAGTCCGGACGGGGATGACCCGAGTACCGCAGAAATTCAGTAGTGAGGAATAGAGGTTCAACATGGCGTTAGATATTCTGGTTGTCGACGACGAACCCGATATCCGTGATCTTATATCCGGTGTTCTGGAAGACGAGGGCTATACCACCCGGGTAGCCGCCGATAGTGACGCAGCCCTTGCGGCTGTCAACGAGCGGCGACCGTCACTGGTTCTGCTCGATGTCTGGCTGAGAGGATCGCGTCTGGACGGTCTTGAACTGCTGACCGAGTTGAAACAGCTCGATGCAAAAATGCCGATCATCGTGATCTCCGGTCATGGCAATATCGACACGGCAGTCGCCGCGATATCACAGGGCGCTGTCGATTTTATCGAAAAGCCCTTCGAAGCCGAGCATCTGCTGCATCTGGTCTCGAGAGCGACGGAAACCGAGCGGCTGCGCCGGGAAAACGAGATTCTAAAGGCGCGAGTGGGCTTTGCTGACGAGTTAACCGGCAATTCTGCCGCCGTGAATAATGTGCGTGCCACGTTGAAACGCGTCGCCGGCACCGGCAGCCGCCTGTTGATTTCCGGTCCGGCTGGTGTCGGCAAGGAAGTCGCGGCGCGCTTGATGCACAACTGGAGTTCACGCTCCAATGCCGCCTTTGTGACCATCAGCGCCGCCAGACTGTCACCGGAAAGCGTCGAAGAGGAATTGTTCGGTACCGAGCGCAACGGCAAAATCGAAAAAACCGGCCTGATGGAAGAGGCGCATGGCGGAACCTTGTTCATCGATGAAGTCGCCGACATGCCGCTCGATACGCAGGGCAAGATATTGCGCGTGTTGACCGAACAGAGCTTCAACCGCCTCGGCGGCTCGCAAAAAGTGAATGTGGATGTTCGGGTCGTTTCGGCAACATCGCGCGATCTGGAAGTCGAGATCCGCGAGAAGCGTTTTCGCGAAGATCTATTCTACCGGCTCAACGTCGTGCCGGTCATCCTGCCGCCGCTAAACCAGCGGCGCGAGGATATCCCGGTTCTGGTCGACCATTATGCCGCCCGTTTTGCCGCTGAACAGCGCTTGCAGCCACCCGAAATCTCCGATGAAGCCATGGCGGCACTGCAAGCCTGCGACTGGCCGGGCAATGTCCGGCAACTGCGCAATGTTGTCGAACGCACGATCATCCTGGCTCCCAAGGATAATTTTACCAAGATAGAGGTGGAAATGTTGCCGCCGGAAGTGCTGGGCAATGACGACGATCTCGACCAGGGCGTCGCTTCGCTGATGGGATCGCCATTGCGGGAAGCGCGGGAAAGTTTCGAACGGGAATATCTGAAAGTGCAGATCCGGCGCTTTTCCGGCAATATTTCCAAAACCGCGAATTTCATCGGCATGGAACGGTCGGCCCTGCATCGCAAATTGAAGATATTGGGCCTGGCGTCGCGAAAGAAAAGCGACATCGAATGATATTGAGGGTTTGCCGGTTGTCGTGACCCATTGAATATCATATATATCAGGCAACACTGCTCAAAAAGAGCAGATGCTGTCAGAGAAATATAAAATGCCATCGCAAAGCTGGCCAATAATTGGAGTCAAATATGACCGATAAATCGAACAACTTGCAGGATTTATTCCTCAACTCCCTCCGGAAATCAAAAACCCCCGTGACCATGTTTCTGGTCAAGGGCGTCAAACTTCAGGGCATTGTGACCTGGTTCGACAATTTTTCTGTATTGCTGCGTCGCGACGGGCAATCGCAGCTGGTGTACAAACATGCTATTTCGACGATCATGCCGTCGGAAGCGCTCGACACTCAACCTTTTTCCGACTTGATGGACAATGCCAAGGCACGGCCAGGCGTTCTGCAGGAAGTATTCCTGACCGCGGTACGGGATAGCAACGATCCGGTGACGATGTTTCTGGTCAACGGCGTGATGCTGCAGGGTGAAGTCGCCGCCCATGATCTATTCTGCATATTGCTCGAGCGGGAAGGCCTGTCGCAACTGGTCTACAAGCACGCCATATCGACGGTGCAACCCGGCGGAG
>JBALUX010000052.1:0-16091 GCA_036963725.1 Parasphingorhabdus sp.
GAAGGGCGCCTGGCAAGGTGCTTCGACAAGCTCAGCACGAACGGATATGGTCTGTCCCCCGATGGTCACGGCGTCACAATATCAAACTGCGGGTCTACCTCGTCAAGCGCGCCGAACATAGCTGCCATCAAGGCCATATTGCCGGTGACGATCATGTCCTTGTTCTGGATCAATTCCGGCGCATTGGCCTGACGCATCAGCAATTTGGTGAACAGGGCGCGGCTGATCGTGATCTGGGTGTCTGACCCATCGGAAGTGGCGGTATAATCTTCCTTGCGCGGGAACATCACGCTCTTGCCGAGATCGATGCTGACCGCCTCTTTCCGGTCCGGGAACCAGAACCGGACAATACCGCCATCGCCCTGCATCTTGGACGGGTTGAAGCGGGTTGCCATGGCGTCAAACAGATCGACCGCCGGAATACCGCTAAGGACTTTTTCGTTGGCGGTGCTGATCGAATTCTTGACGTTATTGCCCTCGCGCAATTCCTTGGCGCCAACCAGATAAATATTCCGCCAGGTTCCGGCTTCGGTTTGAAAGCCTAACTGTTCATAGGTCGAGGCCAGCCATTTTTTGGCCGTTTCATCAGCCGGGTCGGCAAACACCAGATGGTTGAAAACGGTTGCTGCCCAGCGATAGTCACCGGCAGCAAAGGCTTTCTCGCCAACTGCCAGAGCCTTCCCTGTGCCGCCCATAGCCGCGACATATTTTTTCGAGGCTTCAACCGGCGGCAGTTCATGATAATGGGCCGGCACCGCGTCCCACCAGCCGAAATAGCGCTGGTAGACCGCCTTGCTGTTGTGGTTGAGCGTGCCGTAATAATCGCGCACGCCGAAGTCGGTTGCAGCGAAATCCGGCTCGCCGATATTCTCGGCAATCTCGTGCATGGTCGCGCCCTGATTGGCCTGCCGCATGGTCTGGTCGTGGACATAGCGATAGATGTCGCGCTGGTTTTTCAGCGCCGCCTGCACATTGTCGCTGCCCCAGGTCGGCCAGTGATGCGAAGCCAGCATCAGGTCCGATTTCGCGCCATAGCGGGCGAGCATATCGTCGATCACCTTGCTCCATTTCAGCGTATCGCGCACCAGCGCACCGCGCGGGGTCAGGACATTGTGGAAGGTACGGGTCACGACTTCTGCGGTGTGCAGCGCCTTATACTGGGGCAGATAGAACACCAGTTCGGCTGGCGCTTCGGTCTCACCGGCGTCCATGAAGTCAAAGGCGATGCCGTCGACCGTCATGCTCTCGCCATCCTTGCTGATCGACCGGGTCGGTGGAATCAGAGATACATCGCCGCTCGATATTTTCTGGCCGAGGCCGCCGCCGACATGGCCGGTTTTGCCAACGGGCAGGGCGGTCCCGAACTGGAATTGCACCCGCCGGTTCATCGCGGTTCCGGCGATCACGCTTTCGCCGATCGACTCGGCCAGCCAGCCATGCGGTGCGATGACTTCGATCTTGCCCGACCGGATATCCTCTGCCGAAGCGACGCCGGAGACGCCGCCAAAATGGTCGCCGTGACTATGGGTGAAGATAACCGCTACCACTGGCCGGTCGCCGAGTGTCTTGTTGGCGAGTGCCAGACCAGCCTTGGCCGGAGCGGGCGTGGTCAGCGGATCGATGACGATCCAGCCGGTCTTGCCTGCGATCAATGTCATCTGCGCCAGATCATAACCGCGAATCTGGTAGATACCGGGCACGACCTCGAACAGGCCGTGGATGCTGTTGAGCTTGCCCTGCCGCCAGAGCGAGGGATTGACCGTGTCGGGCGCCTGGCCCTGCAGAAAATCGAACTGGCGTGAATCCCAGGCGATGGAGCCGTCCTCGTTGAGAATCTGATCCTCTTCGATTTTGGCGAGAAAACCGCGATTGGCATTTTCGAAATCGGTCTGGTCGGCAATCGGAAGGCTTGCGGCGACATTGGCATTGGCCGCTTTCGTCGCTTCGGTGGCGACGCCTTGCGGAGGGGCGGCCTGAATCGGTGTCGCTACTATCAAGGCGACTATCGAAATTGTGGTCTTTTTCATGCTATCCCTCCTTTTTGTTCCCCTGCGAAGGCAGGTGGCCATCTCCCGAAATTTTTTCTACGCACTTGTGGGAGATGAACTCCCGCCTTCGCGGGAGAACGCTCCGCCAATCACGCGCCCTTGAACACAGGCTTCCGTTTCTCGAGTATCGCATCAATCGCTTCGCGGTGATCATCGAGCTGTTGCAACACACCCTGAAACAAGGCCGCCTGATCGAGATTTTCCTTCAGCGTCACGCTCTGCGCGGTGCGGACCAGTTCCTTGGTCTTGCGGATCGCCAGTGGCGGCAGGCCGACGACCATCTCGGCCAGTTCATAGGCGCGCGCGAGCAGCTTGTCGTTGGCCACGACTTCCGAAACCAGACCATAGTCCAGCGCCTTGGCGGCATTGATAAATTCGCCGGTGAACAACATCTGGTTGGCCCGCGCCTGACCGATGATCCGCGGCAATAGCCATGCGCCGCCATCGCCGGGAATGATCCCGACGCGGAGAAAGCTTTCGGCAAAAATCGCGTCCTCACCGGCGATGCGGATGTCGCACATGGTGGTCAGATCATTGCCCGCACCAATCGCGTGACCGTTGACCGCCGCGATCACCGGGACGGAAATTTGCGAGAAGGCGAGCGGGATGCGCTGGATGCCGGTCTTGTACCAATTCTCGATTTCCAGCGGAGTCATGTTCTGCTCGGCGGTCATCGCCTTGATCTCGTGGAGATTGCCGCCGGAGGAAAAGCTTTTGCCGGTGGCGGCCAGTACGACGCAGCTGACACCGGCATCCGCGTCGGCCTTGTTGATCGCCTCAACCAGGGCTTCGCACAGATCCTTCGACAGCGCGTTGCGCGTTTCCGGCTTGTTCAATGTGATTGTAACGATGCGGTCATTTTTCTCGTAGAGAACGACTTCAGACATCAAAAATTCCTTTTCCCAGCGTTTCTTTTCTTATGCCGCTGTCATTGCAGGGGATAATGGATTCTGCAAGACTCGCTCCGAGCAACTCGTTAAATGAACCATAATGATCCGACAGAAAACCCCAATTGCCAGCCAGAATAGCGCGGGTTTCACGCTGGTGGAATTGATGGTGGTTTTGCTGATCATCGGACTGATGGCATCGGTCGTGGTCTTTTCCTTTCCCGGCGGCAGCAGCGCTCTGGAAGAAGACGCCCAGCGCTTTGCCGCGCGCACGGCGGCGCTGCGCGACAATGCGATATTGCAATCGCGGCCGATGGCGGTGCAGGTCACGCCCTCCGGCTACAGCTTTCTGGAACGGCGCAAGGGCAGCTGGTCGGTGATCGAGGACAAGCCGTTTGTGTCGACCAACTGGTCCAATGGCGTGACTGCTGCGACCGGCGAGACCGGCCCGATGATGATCAGTTTTGAAAGCACGGGCCTGCCGAGCGAGCAGGCCGAGCTGGTCTTGCAGGGCGAAGAGCAGAGCCGCAGTATCCTGATTGCTCCGATGGGCGATGTGAAACTGGCCGGAGCAACGCCATGAACAGGCGGAGCGAACGCGGCTTTACCCTGATCGAAATGCTGGTGGCGCTGTCGGTGTTCAGCCTCGCTGCGCTCGCCCTAATCCGGCTGCAGGCTTTTACGACTCACAACGCCGCTGAACTGGAAATGCGCGTTGTCGCGCAATCGGTGGTCCGCAACCGGGCGGTCGAGATTCTCACCGACCCGCGCCCGCCATCGCTGGGTGAGCAGAGCGGATCAGTCGAAAATGGCGGCTGGCAATGGCAATGGGCACAGGATGCGAAGCTGACCGAGGATCAGAGCTTCATCCAGATCGACATCAGCGCCCGCGAACAGGAAAGCGGGGCGCCCGCATCGCTCACCATATTGCGACCATCGGGGCTGTTGCTCGACGAGCCGCTGGCCGCGCCGTCTGCAAACTAGCAAAGCGTAAGGAAAATTCTCATGTTTGACCTTTGTTTCAACCGGAACACGGGTTAGAAGCGCGAGAAAATTTGGCTGACGGACAGAAACATGAGCAAACTCGAAGATGCATTAGAAGATTTCGACATGGAGGACGTTCCGGAAGAGGAAGAGTCCATGCTGGAATGGTGGGATTTTGACGACCGCGACGAGATGGTCGAGGCGGTCGCCGGCGATATCCAGTTCATCATCGAGAGCGCTCTCGACGCACGCGGCGATGCGCTGCTGGCGCTGCCCGCCAGCGATGAAGCCATGCCGGTGCTCGAGGCTTTGGCGGAAAAGCAGATCAAGTGGAAATATGTCACGATCATTCCAACCGACGACCTGCTGGTGCCGCTCGATGATCCGCGCAGCCATGTGAAGAAGCTGGCGCAACTGTTCCTGACGCGCGGCGCGCGGGTGCTGCCCTTGGCGCCGGAGCATGAAGATTATCATATGGCGGGTGCCGCAGCCGACGCACGGCTGCGCGACACGAAATGGCCACCGGATCTTGTGTTGCTGGGCATGGGCCCGGACGGCAGCACCGCTGGCATCATGGAAAGCGCCGATATGGAAGAAGCGCTGGACGGACTGCCGGAGAAAATAGCCGTTGGCCTGCTTCCCGATGATGGCGACACACCGCTTGTGACGATTACCAAGGCGGCGATTTGCGAAGCGCGGACGGTGGTGGTTCTGCTCAAGGGCGCTGCCAGCCAGACGATGCTCGAATCGGAGATCGAACAGGGCGCAACCAGCATGGCGCCAATCGGCCGGATATTTGCCGATTTGGCTGTGCCAGTGGATATCTATGTGGAGAATTAGGAGACCATTGCCGCCTTCTATCGCAGATCGATGTGACTATCGATTGATTTAACTGTGCGATTAAACCATGGTGCCGGGAAAGCGAGTCGTCGAATCAGGCGATCGGTATCTTGGAGAACGCCAGACTATGCATCCTTCTGTCCACGCAACGGAAAATCCTGACAAGCCAGCCGTGATCATGGCGAGTTCGGGAGAAATTATCACGTACGGCGAGATGGACAGGCTGTCCAACAAGGTCGCCCAGCTCTATCGCAGTCGCGGCCTGCAGATCGGCGATACCGTCGCAGTCTGCATGGAAAACCATCCGCAATTTTTCCCGGTCACCTGGGGATCGCAGCGCTCCGGCCTGTTCCAGGTCGCCATTTCCAGCCGCCTGACTCCCGAAGAAGTCAGCTATATATTGAAAGATTCCGGCGCCAAGCTGCTGATCAGTTCGCAGAAAATGCTGCCGGTGATCGACCAGATTCGCACGCTGAATCCCGACGTTGAACAGCTGGTCTATGGTGCGGAGGACGAGCGCAATATCGAAGCGGCGCTCGAATCGATGCCCGACACGCCGATTGCCGACGAGCGCGCCGGCATCGACATGCTCTATTCCTCGGGCACCACCGGCCAGCCCAAGGGCGTGAAATTGCCGTTGCCGCTGGATGAGGATATTGCCGGGCCCAATGGTATCGCCGGGCTGGCGCAGATGATCTTCGGCTTCCACAAGGATTGTGTCTATCTCTCCCCTGCGCCTCTTTATCATGCGGCGCCGCTACGCTGGAACATCGCGGTGCAGGCGCTCGGCGGCACCAGCATCGTCATGGAGAAATTCGATCCCGAACATGCACTGCAGCTGATCGAGAAATATAAATGCGACGTGGGCCAGTGGGTGCCGACGCATTTCGTCCGGATGCTGAAATTGCCGGAAGAGATTCGCAAGAAATATGACGTATCCTCGATCAAGAGCGCGGTCCATGCCGCTGCGCCGGTGCCGGTGCCGATCAAGGAAGCCATGATCGAATGGTGGGGTCCGGTGCTCAACGAATATTATGCCGGGACCGAAGGCAATGGCTTCGTCTTCTGCAACAGCGAAGGCTGGCTGGCGCACAAGGGTTCGGTCGGACAACCGATCAATTGCGTTGTCCATATCTGCGATGAAAATGGTGAGGAAGTACCGGTCGGTGAAGAAGGCCAGATCTATTTCGAGAGCGGCTCGAAATTCGAATATCACAATGATCCGGAGAAAACCAAAGCGGCGACGCATGAAAAGGGCTGGACCTCGCTCGGCGATGTCGGGAAGCTAGACGAGGACGGCTTTCTCTATCTGACCGATCGCAAGAGCTTCATGATCATTTCCGGCGGCGTGAATATCTATCCGCAGGAAATCGAAAATCTGCTGGTCACCCATCCCAAGGTTGCCGATGCCGCCGTTATCGGCGCGCCGGACGAGGATATGGGCGAGAAGGTTGTCGCGGTCGTGCAGCCGATGGACATGGCGGAAGCCGGAGAGGCGCTGGCACAGGAGCTGGAAGCCTATCTTCGTCAGTCGCTTTCCGGAGTGAAAGTGCCGCGCCGGATCGATTTCCGTCCGGAACTGCCGCGCCATGCGACGGGCAAGCTTTACAAGCGCCTGCTACGTGATGAATATTGGGACAAGCAGAAAAGCGGGACAGCCTGATGGCAACGCAAGCAGAGCCCCGTTTAACCGGTGAAGAAGCGCTGGCGATCATCGATCCCGCCAATTATGTCGATTGGGATGGCCTGCTGGACCAGTTTGATAAAATTCGCCGTGAAACGCCGGTTGTGCGCGTGGTCAATGACGAGATTCACGATCCCTTCTGGCTGGTTACCAGCTATGACGACGTGATGCGGGTGAGCAAGGACAACAAGCTTTTCCTCAACAGCCCGCGCAGCGTCACCTTCAGCGACAAGAACAGCAATGCTTTCGTCAAATCGATCACCGGTGGCGACCCCAATCTGGTGCGTTCGCTGGTCGCGCTCGATGCGCCGACCCATCCGGCATATCGCCGGCTGACCCAGGACTGGTTCATGCCGAAGAATATCCGCAAGATGGAAGACGAGATCCGGGCGCTGGCCAAGACCACTGTGGACCGGCTGGTCGGTGCGGGCGGCGAGGCCGATTTTGTGCCGCTGGTGTCTGCACCCTATCCGCTTCACGTGGTGATGCAGATATTGGGCGTGCCGGAAGCGGACGAGCAACGCATGCTGTTCCTGACCCAGCAGATGTTTGGCGGGCAGGACGAGGACCTCAACAAATCCGGCATGGCGAATATGACGCCGGAGCAGATCATGCAGCTGGTGGTCGGCGCGGTGGCCGACTTCGAGGCCTATTTTGCAAAACTGACCGAGGAAAAGCGCGCCAATCCGACCGATGATGTGGCGAGCGTGATCGCGAACGCAAAGGTCGACGGCGAGCATCTCAGCGACCGCGATATGGCGGGCTATTATATCATATTGGCGGCGGCGGGACATGATACGACATCGGCATCGACGGCTGGTGCGATGCTGGCGCTGGCCCGCGATCCCGAGCAATTTGCCCGGCTGAAGGCGGACCGCGATTTGCTGCCCGGCATTGTCGAGGAGGCGATCCGCTGGACGACGCCCGTACAGCATTTCATGCGCACGGCGGCCGAAGATACCGAAATTGGCGGACAGAAGATCGCCAAGGATGACTGGCTGATGATCAGCTATATTGCCGCCAATCACGACGAGAGCGTCTTTCCCGATCCGCGCAAATTTGATGCCAGCCGCTCACCGAACCGCCATATAGCTTTCGGCGCGGGATCGCATCAATGTCTCGGGCTGCACATGGCGCGGATGGAAATGAAAATATTGTTCAACGAGCTGCTCGACCGGATCGAGACGCTTGAACTGGCCGGCGAACCGGTGCGCGCAAAATCGACTTTTGTCGGCGGGCTCAAGACCCTGCCGATACGCTATAGTCTATCAAAATGAATGGCGCATGCGCCCTTGTAATGCAGTATATGCGACTCAAATAGAATGAACGGCAGACCCCAAAGGAGAGCGAAATGGTTACCCAATATAAGAATTTGATCAACGGCGAGATGGTCAGCACCTCGCAAATGCTGGACGTCGTCAATCCGGCCAATGAAGAAGTGATCGGTCAGGTTCCCGCTTGTGGCGAAGCCGAGCTCGACACAGCCGTCTCCGCAGCCCGCGCTGCCTTCAAGACCTGGTCGAAAAAGCCGATCGAAGAACGCCGCAAGGTGGTTCAGGCGATTGCTGCCGTGATCAACGAAAATAATGACGAGCTGTTCCGCTTGCTGACTGCCGAGCAGGGAAAACCCCACGCACAGGCGCAGGGTGAAATCATGGGCGCTGCCTATATGGCCGGTTCGCAGGCAACTTTGGACATGGATGACGAAATCAACGAGGATAGCGACGAACGGTTGAGCCGTACCCGCCGCGTGCCGGTTGGCGTCGTTGGCGGTATCGTGCCGTGGAATTTCCCGGTGATGATGGCGGTGCAGAAAATTGCGCCCGCTTTGCTCTCGGGTTGCACCATCGTGCTCAAGCCATCGCCGTTCACGCCGCTGACCACCTTGCGTCTGGCCGAACTGATCAAGGACGTAGCCCCTCCGGGCGTCGTCAATATCATCACCGGCGAAGACAGCCTCGGCCCGCTGATCACCGGACATCCCGATATCGACAAAATCACCTTCACCGGTTCGACCGCGACCGGCAAGAAGATCATGGAAGGCGCTTCCAAGGATCTCAAGCGGATCACGCTGGAACTGGGTGGCAATGACGCCTCGATCGTCCTGCCTGACGCCAATGTCGAAAAGGTTGCCGAGCAATTGTTCTGGTCCAGCTTCACCAATGCTGGCCAGATTTGCGTCGCGGCAAAACGCATCTATATCCACGAGGATATTTATGACGAACTGAGCGCGGCAATTGCGGAATTTGCCAGGAATGTGAAAGTCGGCGACGGCGCACAGCAGGGAACGGCGGTCGGTCCGATCCAGAACAAGAAGCAATATGAGCGGGTGCTGGAGCTGATCCAGGACGCCAAGGATAATGACTATAAATTCCTTGTTGGCGGAGACGCACAGGACGAGAGCATCCCGGGCTATTATGTACCGATCACGATCCTCGACAACCCGCCGGAAAATGCCCGGATTGTTGCCGAAGAGCAATTTGGTCCGGTCATGCCGCTGATGAAATTCAGCACCACCGAAGAAGCCATCGCCCGCGCCAATGACAGCGAATATGGTCTGGCCGGTGCGGTCTGGACCGCCAATCCTGATGAAGGCGTCCGGGTTGCCGAACAGCTGGAGACCGGCACCGTCTGGGTCAATGAATTCCTCCACCTGTCACCGTTCGCACCATTTGGCGGACATAAGCAGTCCGGCTTCGGTGCTGAATATGGCAAGGAAGGCCTGCTCGAATTCACCTATCCGCAGGTGATCACGGTCAAGAAAGACAATGTACCTGCCTGATCGGCCGGCCATGGATTCGAAAAAGCCGATTATCACTATTGTGATGATCGGCTTTTTCATTTGACGGTAGGCCGGCTGCGGTTTAACCGGTCAGTTAAATTTTCGACTCTCAACCAATCAAAGGAATAAGACTATGGCAGATGCCTATATTGTAGATGCGGTTCGTACCGCTGGTGGTCGTCGCGGCGGTCGTTTGGCTGGCGTGCATCCGGTGGATCTGGGTGCTGCCACGCTTAACGCGATTGCCGCGCGCAATGATTTTGACGCGAGCGCGATCGAAGACGTGATCACCGGCTGCGTCATGCAGGGCGGCGAGCAGAGCGGCGATGTTGGCCGTAATGCGGTCCTCGCATCCAACCTGCCCGACAGCATCCCTTCGGTTTCGATCGATCGTCAATGCGGTTCTTCGCAACAGGCCATTCAATTTGCAGCGCAGGGCGTTATGTCCGGCACTCAGGATATGGTTCTGGCGCACGGCATCGAAAGCATGACCCGCGTACCGATGGGTTCGACCTTCAAACTGTTCAAGGACGCCGGTCTCGGAACCAATATGTCGGAAGGGCTTCAGGCAGCCTATCCCGGCATTCAGTTCAGCCAGTTCATGGGCGCTGAAATGATGGTCAAGAAGCACGGCTTCACCCGTGACGACCTCGACCAGTTCGCTCTGGAAAGCCACCACAAGGCGATCAAGGCCGTCGAATCCGGTGCCTTTGATAAAGAAATCATCGCGATCGAAATCGAAACCGCTGAAGGCAAGGAACAGCATAAGGTTGACGAAGGCATTCGCTTTGACGCGACCAAGGAAAGCATTGGTGCTGTGAAGCTGCTGCAGGAAGGTGGCGCAATTACCGCTGCCAATGCCAGCCAGATCTGTGATGGTTCGAGCGCGGTTCTGGTCTGTTCGGAACAGGCGCTGAAAGATCATGGCCTGACCCCACGCGCGCGGATCGTGAACATGACCGTAACCGCCGGTGATCCGGTTATCATGCTTGAAGAACCTTTGTTCGCAACCGACCGCGCTCTGCAGCGCGCCGGCATGAACATCGGTGACATCGATCTTTATGAAGTGAACGAAGCCTTCGCTCCTGTTCCACTCGCATGGCTCAAGCATGTCGGTGCGGACCGTGACAAGATCAACGTCAACGGCGGCGCAATTGCTCTGGGCCATCCGCTCGGCGCTTCCGGCACCAAATTGATGGCGACCCTGCTCAACGCTATGGAAGCCCGCGGCTCGAAATATGGTCTGCAGACGATGTGCGAAGGGGGCGGTCAGGCGAACGTCACGATCATCGAACGCCTGGGTTGATTTAAATATCGCGTCATGCTGAACTTGTTTCAGCATCTCCAGAAAGTTCGCGCGATGCGGCGGGAGGTCCTGAAACAAGTTCAGGATGACGAAAATTAGAAGAAAGACAAGAATATGGAACTCAACAGTAATACCTCAGCCGTCATCACCGGTGGCGCATCCGGCCTCGGCGCGGCTACCGCCCGCCGTCTCGCTGCCAAGGGCGTTAAAGTCGCCTTGTTCGATCTCAACGAGGAAAAAGGCGAAGCGCTGGCATCCGAACTGGGCGGCGTTTTCTGCAAGGTCAACGTCACCGAAGACGAAAGCGTCGACGCTGGCTTTGAAAAAGCACGCGCGGCCAATGGCCAGGAACGTATTCTCGTGAACTGCGCCGGTATCGGTAACGCGATCAAGACCGTCAGCCGTTCCAAGGAAGACGGATCGATCAAGCATTTCCCGATGGATGCCTTCAACTTCGTCATTCAGGTGAATCTGGTCGGTACCTTCCGCTGCATCGCCAAATCGGCGGCTGGCATGTTGACGCTCGACCCGCTCGCTGACGGCGATCGTGGCGCGATGGTCAACACCGCTTCGGTAGCGGCTGAAGATGGCCAGATCGGTCAGGCCGCTTATTCCGCTTCCAAGGGCGGCGTTGTCGGGATGACCTTGCCGATCGCGCGCGACCTGTCCCGCGAAGGCATTCGCCTCAACACCATCCTGCCCGGCATATTCGATACGCCATTGCTCGCCGGCGCGCCGCAGAATGTGCGCGACGCGCTGGGCGCCATGGTTCCGCATCCGCCGCGGCTCGGTCAGCCGGATGAATATGCCGCTCTCGCCATGTGCATGATCGAGACGCAATATTTCAACGGCGAAGATGTCCGTCTCGATGGCGCCATCCGGATGGCACCGCGCTAGACAACGAAAATCAGGGGGCTGCGAGAAACTCGCGGCCCTTTTTGTATCTGATGGAGAAGTTCATGACCGACTATACGCAGATCCTCTATGACGTCGCCGACAATATCGCGACGATCACGATCAACCGGCCGGAAAAGATGAACGCCTTCACCGGTACGATGATCAGGGAAATGACCGACGCCTTCGATCGCATCGACGCCGATGACGATGTGCGTGCGGTGGTTGTGACCGGAGCCGGCGACCGCGCCTTTTGCGCCGGTGCCGATCTGACTCCGGAAGACGGCAAGAAACCGTTCGCCAGCGAAGAGCCGGTGGAGGATTATTCCGATCCCCGCGTCCGCGATGGCGGCGGTCTGCTGATCCTGCGTATTTATCAATGCCTGAAGCCGGTGATCGGCGCGATCAACGGTGTCGCTGTCGGCGTTGGCGCGACGATGTTGCTGCCGATGGATATGCGGCTGGCCAGCGAAACGGCCCGCTTCGGCTTTGTCTTTGCTAGGCGCGGCATTGCCCCCGATGGTGCGGCCAGCTGGTTCCTGCCCAATCTCGTCGGTCGGGCGCAGGCGCTGGAATGGTGCCTTACCGGTCGCGTTTTTGACGCCGAAGAAGCGCTCAAGGGCGGCCTTGTCCGTTCGCTGCATAAACCGGAAGAATTGCTGCCCGCCGCTTATGCCCTGGCGCGCGAGATTGTCGACAATACGGCGCCGGTCTCGATAGCGGTGACCCGGCAGATGCTGTGGCAATTGCCCGCCGCCGCCCACCCGATGGAAGCGCATAAGGTCGATAGCCGGATCATCTATAACCGGGCGAAATCGGCCGATGCGAAAGAGGGTATTGCGAGCTTCCTGGAGAAGCGCCGTCCCAACTATCCGGATAAAGTGTCCAGCGACTTGCCAGACAGCTTTCCATGGTGGGAAGAACCTGCTTATAAGTGACAGAATAGTGACGAAGTGCGTTTAGGGGGAAGAATGATGACCGTCGATAAAATGGTGGCCAAGGATGGTGAAGCCGGGGCGCGGGACAAGCTGATCGAAACCGCCAGCCAGATCATGCGCAAGGGCGACACGATCGATATTTCATTCAGCGAATTATCGGTCCTGTCCGGCCTCAACAGCGCGCTCGTCAAATATTATTTCGGCAATAAGGACGGCCTGCTGGAAGCGATCCTCGAGCGTGACATGGACAATATTCTGGAACAGGTCGGCCTGTTGATCAAGAAGGACATGCCGCCGGAAGACAAGCTGCGCCACCATATCGGTGCGGTGATCGATACTTATCACGAATTTCCCTATCTCAATCGCCTGACCATGCGTCTGATCCGGGACCTGCCGCCCGAAGGCGCGCGCAAGATTGCGGATAAATATCTGAAACCTTTGTCCGAAGCCTATAATATTTTCGTCGGTGCCGGCATCAAGTCGGGCGTATTCCGCGAAATGAACCCGGACCTATTCTATTCCGCCGTTACAGGCGCGGCAGACCGTTTCTTCACCGGCAAGCTGGTCTGGAAATATTGCTACGGCCGCGACGATTTCGACGAGCGGATGCGCGATTCCTATCGCGAGCAGACCGTCGACCTGATCATGGCGGGAATTCTGAAACAATAATCAATCGAACCGGGGACGATCGCATGAACAAGGCTACGGGAATATTCGGACTGGCTTTATCACTCGCGATCGCCTCGCCCGCGCTGGCGCATGGCAGCAAAGCGGCAGAGCCCGCCTCGCACGGCCCGGTGATGAGCGCGGACCAGATTTATAAAGCTTTCGGCTGGGATTTTGACAAGGCCGAGATCACAACCCAAAAAGTGGCTGATGGCCTCTATGTCCTGTTCGGGCTCGGCGGCAATATCGCGGTATCGGTCGGCAAGGACGGCACGCTGATTGTCGATGACCAGTTCCCGCAGCTAATGCCCAAGATCAAGGCGGCCTTGAAAGAGATTGGCAGCGAGAAGGTTGATTTCGTGATCAACACCCACTGGCATTTCGACCATGCTGACGGAAATATGACGCTCGGCAAGGAAGGCAGCTGGATTGTCAGCCAGTCCAACAGCCGGGCGATGATGCTGGACGATCATGTCGTCAATTTCGGTCCCTTTGCGGGCGAGCAGAAAGCCTATCCCGAACATGCCCTGTCCGACATCACCTTTGACCGGACTATGCAGTTTCATATTAACGGCCAGAAGATCGACCTGCTGCATGTAGGCCCGGCGCACACTAATGGCGATACAGCGGTCATCTTTCGCGGGGTCAACGCCGTCCATTTAGGCGATGTTTTCAACAATAGCGGCTATCCCTTTATCGACGCCGACAATGGCGGCGACCTCGCCGGGATGATCGCTTTCTGTCAGGCCGTCCATGACACGATCGATGATGAGACCATCGTGATCCCCGGACACGGGCCGGTCACCGACCGGGCCAAGCTGGCCCGCTATATCGAGGTGCTGACCATCATCCAGGGCCGCGTGCAGGCGCTGATCGACGATGGCAAAAGCCTGACGGAAATCATGGCCGCAAAACCGACGGCGGACTTCGACACAGAATTCCAGGCCAATGAAATGATGTTGCCGAGCTTCCTCAGCCGTGTCTATGCGAGCCTGACTCGGGAGTAGGCTTTACTCCGCCACTTCTTCTTTCGGTTCCAGCTTGTCCTGCGTGCGCAATTCGAAATCGTTGGCGTCATGCCGTTCGCGAAGCTGGCCTTCCAGTTCACCCCAGCTGCGGTTGACCATTTTGCCGCGCTGCACGGCCGGGCGCTCGGCGATCATGTCGGTCCAGCGGTTCATATGCTTGTAGGAGGCGGTGTCGAGAAATTCGGCTGCCTGATAGACGACATTCTTGACCAGCGCGCCGTACCAGGGCCAGATCGCGATATCGGCGATGCTATATTCGTCGCCAGCCATATATTCATTGTCGGCGAGATGGCGGTCGAGCACGTCGAGCTGGCGTTTAACCTCCATTGCGAAACGGTCGATGCAATATTCGATCTTCACCGGGGCATAGGCATAGAAATGGCCAAAGCCGCCGCCAAGATAGGGGGCGCTGCCCATTTGCCAGAACAGCCAGTTCAGCGCTTCGGTGCGCTTGTTGTGATCGCTGGGGAGGAATTCTCCGAATTTCTCGGCGAGATAGAGCAGCATCGAGCCGGATTCGAACAGGCGGGTCGGCTTGTCGGTGCTGTGATCCATCAGCGCCGGGATCTTGCTGTTCGGATTGATGTCGACAAAGCCGCTGCCGAACTGGTCGCCTTCGCCGATATTGATGAAATAGGCGTCATATTCCGCGCCTTTGTGGCCTAGCGCCAGCAGCTCCTCGAGCATAACGGTGACCTTCACGCCATTGGGCGTGGCCATTGAATAGAGTTGCAGCGGATGCTTGCCGACCGGCAGTTCGACTTCCTTAGTCGGGCCTGCGATCGGGCGGTTGATATTGGCGAAGCGGCCGCCATTGGCCTTGTCCCATTTCCAGACTTTCGGGGGCGTGTAATCGGGCAGATTGTCGGTCATGGGATCATTCCTTTTTGGATAGGCCGTTGTTGCTCTGGACAAGCGGTAGCATTTGCCATCGCCCCGATCACGCAAGTTTTTCTGCGTCCGCTCCAAGCGGACTTTTGGTCGTAGCCTAGTCGCGCGGCGGAATGCTGTGCACCATGGTCAGAAACTGCAGCGTCGTGCCGGCGCGGCGATGCTCGGACAAAGTCTGATAATCCGGATCGTTATACCAGGCGGTGGCCGCCGCCTCATTGGGGAAGCGGAACATTACCACCCGGCCTTCGGGCGGAGCCGCGCCTTCGAAGGTGACGCTGCCGTCATCATAGGTGATGAACTCCCCGCCATGTCGTTTGAGGATCGGGAAAAATCCCTTTTCATATTCACGATATTTCGCCGCATCCTGCACGGTAAAATTGGCGACGACATGGACGGGTTGTTCGGTCATCATCTGTTTCCTAGTTCATTTCCGCGAAGGTCTTGTCCTTGTCGACCCGCACATCCTGCGGCAGGCCGAGGACCCGTTCGGCGATGATATTCTTCAGGATTTCATCGGTGCCGCCGGCGATTCGCAGACCCGGCGCCCACATGAAGCTTTCCTGGAATATCGCATCGGAAGGCGCTTCGTCCTTGTCGGCTATGATGCCGAAATGGTCCTGCATCTCGATCGCGCTGTTGCAGATGTCCTGCAGATGGTTGGCATTGATGATCTTGCCGATGGCATTTTCCGGACCCGGTGTTTCACCACGCGACAGGGCGGTCTGGGTGCGGAATTTGGTCAGCTTGTAACCCTGCGCCGCGACATACCAGTCTGCCAGTTTGGCACGGAAGGCCTGATCGGACAGGGTGCCGGCGGACCGCGCATAATCCATGATTTCCTTCCAGTCGGGACCCGGTGATCCGCCAACCGCCAGCCGTTCGTTCATCAATGTGACCAGCGCGACTTTCCAGCCCATGCCGGGTTCGCCGAGCCGATCGCTGTCGGGAATGCGGACGTCGGTGAAATAGACTTCGTTAAACTCGCTGCCGCCCGATGCCTGATGGATCGGCCGGACATCGACACCCTTTTGTTTCATGTCGACGATGAACATGGTCAGGCCCTTGTGCTTGGGCACATTGGGGTCGGTACGGACCAAAAGGATACCATAATCGGAATAATGGGCTCCGGAAGTCCACACT
>JBALUX010000053.1:0-15952 GCA_036963725.1 Parasphingorhabdus sp.
CTGATGACCGCGATGAAGCTGTCGAAAAAGATCGGCAAGGTTGCCGCGGTCTCGGGCGTCTGCCCCGGCTTTATCGGCAACCGGATGCTCAGCCCGCGTCAGGAACAGGCCAACCAGATGATCATGGAGGGCGCCAATTACTGGGAAGTCGACGATGTATTGCTCGAATTCGGCTTTCCGATGGGTCCGTTCCAGATGTCCGATCTCGCCGGTGTCGATATCGGATGGCATCGCGATCCGGAGCGCATCGAAACATTGCGCGACGCTCTATGCGCCGTCGGTCGCTGGGGACAGAAAGTCGGCAAGGGATTTTATGACTATGATCAGGCGCGTCAACGCACGCCGTCCGATGAAGTCAAGAAGATCATCGCAGAATTTGCCGCCAAAGCCGGCAAGGAGCAACGCGAAATTTCGAAAGACGAGATCCGCGAACGCCTGCTCTATCCCATGGTAAACGAAGGCGCCAAAATCCTCGAAGAAGGCATGGCTCAGCGCGCAAGCGATATCGATGTCGTCTGGATCAACGGCTATGGCTGGCCGCTCTATACCGGCGGACCGATGTTTTGGGCCGATACGGTTGGGCTCGACACAGTGGTTGCCGGTCTCAAGAAACACGGCTTGCCGGTAGCAAAACTGCTACAGGAAAAAGCCGATGCGGGAGGCAAGTTTAACGCATAGTCTCACGCTTATCGATTAGGAGAGAATGATTTGTCAGCTGAAGCAATAGATCCACTGGAAAAGTGGACGTCGCCCGCTGGATGGCCCGTGCGCTCACGCGAGGATGTGGAAGCGTTGCTCTGCGCGCCGGGGCAACCGTTTGAAATGGAGACAGTAGAGATAGACGGGGTCCCGACCCGCGTCTGGAAAAACGCCCATCCCAGCCTCGCGGCTCTGGCGGAACATGCGCGCGGCCATGGCGACAGCGAATTTCTGATATTCGAGGACGAGCGCGTTACCTATGAGAATTGGTATCGCGCTGTCGCTGCTCTGGCAGTGGAGCTTCAGAAAATCGGGGTGACCAAGGGTGACCGGGTATCGCTGGCGATGCGCAACCTGCCCGAATGGCCGGTGATTTTCTTTGCCGCGACGTCGATCGGTGCCATTGTCGTTCCGCTCAACGCATGGTGGACTGATCAGGAACTGGTTTTCGGGCTGGAGAATTCCGAAACCAGCGTATTGCTGTGCGATGCAGAGCGATGGGACCGTATCTCGCCGCATCTCGCAGATTTGCCGGATCTGAAACATGTCATCGTCGCGCGCAGCGAGAGTACATTGGCAGCGCCGGCACGTCCCCTTGAAGATATCATCGGCCGGCCCAATGATTATGGCGATCTGCCGGATCAGAACCTGCCTGCCGTGGATATTGCGCCGGATGATCCCTCTACCATTTTCTATACCAGCGGCACGACCGGGCAACCGAAAGGCGCGCTCGGGACGCATCGCAACCTGACCACCAATGCTGTTACTGTGGGCTATTCCGGAGCTTCTCAAGCATTGCGTCGGGGTGACGAACTGCCGGAAGCAACGACCCGCGTTGGTTTGACGGTGGTACCAATGTTCCACTGCACCGCCTGTTCTGCCACCATGATGCCGACCGTTCACGGTGGCCACAAGATGATCTTCCTGCACAAGTGGGACACGGTCAAGGCGATGGAAATCATCGAACGGGAAAAGGTCAATGCAACCGGTGGTGTGCCGTTTATCGCGTGGCAATTGATCGAACATCCGGATCGCGAGAAATATGATCTGAGTTCAATTGATTCCATCAGCTATGGCGGCGCGCCTTCAGCGCCGGAGCTCGCCCGGAAGATTTTTGAAGTCTTTGGCGCGCTACCCGGCAATGGCTGGGGCATGACCGAAACCATGGCGACGGTTACCACGCATAGCGCCGAAGATTATCTCAACCGCCCGACCAGTTGTGGCCCGCCGGTTGCGGCTGCCGATCTGAAGATCATGAGCGATGATGGAACCACCGAAATGCCGATCGGCGAAGTCGGAGAACTTTGGGCCCGTGGTCCGATGATCGTGAAAGGCTATTGGAAACGCCCGGAAGCAACCGCCGACACATTTGTCGATGGCTGGGTCCGGACCGGCGATCTCGCGCGACTGGACGACGAGGGTTTCTGCTATATCGTCGACAGAGCGAAAGACATGATCATCCGTGGTGGCGAGAATATCTACTCATCCGAAGTGGAGAATGTCCTCTATGACCATCCGGCCGTGATGGATGCTGCGCTAATCGGAATCGATCACAAGATGCTGGGTGAGGAACCAGCCGCCATTGTCCAGCTGGCTCCCGGCAAAACAGCCAGCGAAGCGGAATTGCAGGAGTGGGTACGCGAACGGCTGGCAAGCTTCAAAGTGCCGGTAAAGATATTGTTCCGCGAAGAAGGCCTGCCGCGTAACGCCAATGGCAAGATCTTGAAAAAGGATCTGAAGTCGCTGTTCTGAAGCTCAATCGCCTTTCGGTGCAAGGCGGATCATTCCCTCTTGCACCGCTGACGCGATCAATATGCCGTCCTGCGTATAGAGCGACCCGCGATTGAGGCCGCGCGTATGGCCGGTCCAGTCGCTGTCCATGACATAGCAGATCCATTGATCTGCCCTGAAATCATCATGGAACCACATCGCATGGTCGAGGCTGGTCGAGAATAGACCGGGCGTCGTCCAGTGCAATCCGTGCGGGATCATCGAGGTCGACAACAATCCCATATCAGACGCGAAAGCCAGTGTGGCGCGGTGGATAAGCGGATCATCGGGCAGGGGCGCGACCGTCTTGAGCCACTGATATTGCCGCGCGTCCCGGGTTTTGCCTTCGGGGCGAAAGCTGCGAACATCAAACGGCCGCGGCATGCTCAGCCGCTCGATATGCTCGTCCGACACCTGCGGGTTGCGGGCGATCTGCTCCATGGCGCTCATACATTGCTCGGGCGGCAGGACGTCTGGCATCTCTATTTGATGCTCTAGCCCTTCGGCAGGTTTCTGGAATGAGGCCGTCAGGTTGAAGATGACCTTGTCATTCTGCCGGACTACCACTCTGCGATTGGAGATGCTGCGTCCGTCAAAATCGCGATGGACGCGGAAATGCAGCGGCTTGGTTTCATCCCCGGCCCGCAGAAAATACGAATGGAGCGAGTGGATATTCTTCTCGGCATCGACGGTGCGATCGGCGGCCACAATCGCCTGGGCAATCACCTGGCCACCGAAAATCCGTTCGCGCGCAGTGGAGGGGAGCGCGGGATAAATAAACTCGTCCTCACCATCCGCGGAAAGGCTGAAGGTACGGAGCAATCCGGCTATCAGCTTCTCTGCAGACACGGAGGAGCGGTTGGCCAAAGCATCCGACAACCGGCGTTTGACTTGTTCGTCTGTAAGTTGATTCAAAACTGCTTCTATTCCTTAAAATGCATCAGGCTGAAATTGTCGTCAGCGTTCAGGGATAAATCTCGAACAGTCCGGCACCGCCCTGACCGCCGCCGATGCACATCGTGACCACGCCCCATTTCGCGCCGCGACGACGCCCTTCCTGCAGCAAATGCCCTGCGCAACGCGCGCCGGTCATGCCGAAGGGGTGGCCGATGGAGATCGAGCCGCCGTTCACATTATATTTCTCGGGATCAATGCCCAGACGATCGCGGCTGTACAGACACTGGCTGGCGAAGGCTTCGTTCAGTTCCCAGATATCGATATCGTCAACCGTCAGGCCCTGCCGTTCCAGCAGTTTCGGAACCGCAAATACCGGTCCAATGCCCATTTCATCCGGCTCGCATCCGGCAACGGCCCAGGATACGAAACGCCCCAGCGGTTTCAGTCCGCGACGTTCCGCTTCCTTCGCTTCCATCAGCACAAGAGCGGCCGCTCCGTCGGACAACTGGCTGGCATTGCCTGCCGTGATAAATTTGTCTTCGCCCATGATCGGTTTCAGACTGGCCAAGCCTTCCAAGGTGGTCGTGGGGCGATTGCACTCGTCCCGATCGACCGTATAATCGACGATGGTTTCTTCCTTGGTTTCCCGGTCGACGACTTTCATCTTGGTCTGCATCGGGACGATTTCATCGTCAAAAAGACCGGCTTCCTGCGCTTTCGCTATGCGCTGCTGGGATTGCAGGGAATATTCATCCTGATATTCACGGCTGATATTATAACGCTCCGCCACGATATCGGCGGTTTCGATCATCGGCATGAAAATCGCTGGGGCAATTTTCAGAATTTCATTGTCAATGCTGCCTTCCGGTGCCCGGCTTCCCTGCATGGAGATGCTCTCGACACCGCCCGCAACAACACAATCCGCGCCGTCACCGCGGATATGGTTCGCCGCGATGGCGATGGCCTGCATGCCCGAGGAGCAAAAGCGATTGACCGTTGCCCCGGCGGTTGTTTTGGGAAGGCCGGCGAGAAGCGCTGCATTGCGACCGATATTCGGAGCCGCATGCGCGACATTGCCGAACATACAATCATCGACATAATCACTTTCAACACCCGACTTGGCGACTGCATGCTTGATGGCATGGGCAGCCATGGTCATCGGAGGCGTGATATTGAAGCCACCGCGACCTGCTTTGGCAAGCCCGGTACGAGCGTAGGATACGATGACTGCTTCACGCATGTTGAATTCTCCTGTCAATGTTGTCGAGATCGCTTGATCTTAAGTGCAATGGACCATTTTGATCCGGATTTATACGGGGCGGAATCGAAAAGTCCACTGTGGAGCTTCTTGCAGGCATTTAATCGGGCCTACTCCGATGGCAGCGCTCAGTCTGCAAACCAGGGTTCGGTGAGTTAAGAGGCGATTATGCACCATTCGGCTCTGATTCCACATCCCAAAATCATCGAGATGCTCGTCCGAGCACGTGGAATATTTCTGTAAATCAGTGGCGGACAGGGTGGGATTCGAACCCACGGAGAGCTTGCACCCTCGGCGGTTTTCAAGACCGCTGCATTCGACCACTCTGCCACCTGTCCGCATGGCCCTTAGGGCCGGGTCGCACGCGTCCTAGCGTTCCCGATTTGAAAGCGCAAAACATTTTGTAAATGTTTGAAATATCCGAACAAGATTTTGCTGGATCACGGCTTTCGGGGCGAGTGGTTGCTTCTCCGGGTTATTTAGGGATTCCCCTGCGACTCGCTTTGTGCGACAATGGGGAAGACGAAAGGGAAGTATTCATGCGTATCATGACCGCTATCGCTTGCAGCGCTTTTGCTCTTTTTGGCATGAGCGCCGCAACACCGATGCAAGACGCCAAAGCACAAAGCAGCTCCAGTTTTGAATCCTATCTGCAGGAGGTGCGCCAGAAAGCCTTGCAACAAGGTGTCCGGGCGCAGACTCTGGATCAGGTGCTGCCGGGCCTGACCTATAACCCGAGAGTTATCCAGCTGGACCAGTCGCAGCCGGGCGGAAGCACCAATAGCGCGATCCCGCCCTTCGCTCCCTATCAGCAGCGGCATATCACGAGCCAGAGGATCGCAAATGGGAAGGCTGCCTATCGTCGTCTGGTTGCCAAGCTGATCGATGTCGAGCGCGAGACCGGCGTGCCCGGTCCGATCATCATGGCGATTTACGGCAAGGAGACCAACTATGGTTCCTATATGGGCGACTTTGATATTCCCCGCTCGCTGGCAACCCTGGCCTATGAAGGCCGGCGCCGCTCGCTTTTCGAACCTGAATTGCTCGCCGTGCTCCAGCTGATTGACCAGGGCGTTCCGCAATCCGCGCTAAAGGGAAGTTGGGCAGGGGCCATGGGCATGCCGCAATTCCTCCCTTCGGTCTATTTGCGACTGGCAAAAGACGGCAGCGGTGACGGCTATGCAGATATCTGGAACAGCGAATATGATGCCGTTGCCTCGATCGCCAATTATTTCGTCAATTCAGGCTGGCGCCGCGGAGAGCCGTGGGGCATCGCCGTCAACGTCCCATCGTCGCTCGACCGTGATGCAGTGGCAAGCAAGATCGTGCCGACACGTTGTCCGCGCGTATTTGGCCGCCATAGCCAATGGAAAAGCATGGCCGAATGGCGCGCGCTCGGGGTTGTGCCTGCGACGGGCAAAAGTCTCGACAAGAATGTAATGGCCACTCTGCTTGAGCCAGACGGAGCGGGCAGCACCGCCTATTTGCTGACTGGCAATTATCGCGTCATACTGGATTATAATTGTTCGAATTTTTACGGGCTAGCAGTGGGGTTATTAGCGGATGAAATACGCAGTTAAACTTGGAATATTATCGACTGCCTCCCTGGCATTGGCCGGGTGTAGCAGTTCGCGCGATTTTGGGCAGTTTCCGGATGGCTCGCCTCCGCCGAGCGCCGCCGGACAAGCCGCCGGGTCGGCTGCGGTTTCCGACTTTCCCCAGAAAATTGGCGATCCCTACAAGGTTGGTGGTAATATCTATACGCCCGAGGATGTGCAGAGCTATGACGAAGTCGGCTATGCAAGCTGGTATGGTGAAGAATTGTCCGGCAATCAGACGGCCAATGGTGAAATCTTCAATCCGCAGGGTATTTCAGCGGCGCACAAGACGCTGCCGCTGCCATCCTATGTTGAAGTAACGGCGCTCGATACCGGGCGGACAATACTGGTTCGGGTCAATGATCGCGGGCCTTTTGCCAACGACCGGTTGATCGACCTGTCCCATGGAGCCGCCAAGCAGCTCGGCATCGATCAGGACGGCGTCTCCGGTGTCCGGGTTCGCAAGGTCAATCCCAATGAACAGGAGCGCGCCGTGCTCCGCATGGGCGCTCCTGCCACCGAACGAATCGCGACTCCGGATTCGCTGCTTTTGATATTGCGGAAAAATCTGGCGAAATTGCCATTGCCAGCGACGCCGATCAGACAGGTCGCTGCGCCAGCCGTTTCCGCTCCCGGCAAAGGTTCTGCTACCGGCTCCATGCCTCCGCCGGTCGCGGGAAAACGTGATGGTCGCTTCATCGTTGAGGGTGCCGGACGACCGGTTGCCGCCGAAAATGGCGTCGGGGCCAATAATGTTGGCGACCTAGCCGGAGCCTATGTCGTGCAAGTGGCAGCCTTTAGCGATAAATCTCGGGCAGACACGCTAGCGAGAAAGATCGGTGCCAAGGTAATGACCGATGGCACGCGATCCATTTGGCGCGTCCGCTACGGACCCTATTCCAACGAAAAGGATGCGCAAGCAGGGCTGGCACAGGCGCAGCAGCGCGGCTATAGTGGAGCTCGAATCTTGCGCGCGGACAAATAGTTTTTTGCCGTTAAATTTTGATCGGGAATCCTGGCCTCAATGAAAAAATATCTTCTGGCTTCACTGCCTTTCATCGCCTTATCTTCCGTTGTGGTCGCTGCACCCAACTTCGATACCGATGCTCCAATTGCCTATATGACGGACCTTTCGTCGGGAGCAGTCCTGTTCGAGAAAAATGCGGACAAGCAAATCCCGCCGGCTTCGATGGCGAAAATGATGACCGTCTATGTTGCGTTTGACCTGATCAACAAGGGCAAGCTCAAGCTGGATGACAAATTTCGCGTCAACGAGGAAACCTGGAAGAAATGGAATAACCAAGGGTCCACGATGTTCCTTGGCGTGGGTGACGAAGTCAGCGTCAGCGATCTGCTGCACGGTATCGTGACGCTCTCTGGCAATGACGCCTGTGTCGTGCTGGCCGAAGGCATTGCCGGCACCGAGGAAGCCTTCGTCGGACTGATGAACAAGCGCGCCAAGGAACTGGGCATGTCGAAGAGCCGCTTTGGCAATAGCAATGGCTGGCCGGATGAAGGCCGGACCATGGTTACTGCTCGGGATCTCGCCAAACTCGGGTCGGCGACGGTTGATAATTTCCCGAAACTATATGACGGTTTCTATGGTCAGGACGAATTTACCTGGAATGGCATCAAGCAGTCAAACCGCAACCCCCTGATGGGTAAAGTGGCCGGGTCGGACGGACTGAAGACCGGTCATACCGAAGAAGCCGGCTATGGTTTTACCGGATCGGCCGAACAAAAAGGGCGGCGTCTGGTATCGGTGCTGGCCGGGCTTGATAGTTATGGCGGCCGTGTCGAGGAGTCGGTCAAATTCATGAACTGGGGTTTCAACGCCTGGGAGCCGAAAAAGCTTTTCGACAAGGGCACGCGAATTCAGAATGCAGAAGTGCAAATGGGAGATAGCGCAACAGTATCACTGGTCGCGGCGAAAGATCTTTTTGCAACTATTCCAAAAGCTTCGGACGGCAATATCTCAATGAAGGTCACTTATAATGGTCCGATTAAAGCTCCGATCAGTAAGGGCCAGCCAATCGCTACATTGATTGTCAGCACAGCGGATGCCGGGCAGCAGTCGGTGGCTCTGGTCGCTGGCGAAGATGTTGGCGAAGCCGGTTTCTTCGATCGTGTCTGGGCCGGATTGAAATCCTTGCTCGGATTGGCGTGACCCAGGGCCGCTTCATCAGCCTGGAAGGCGGGGAGGGGACCGGCAAGTCTACCCAGGCGAGAGCTCTCGCGGCCGCTCTGGAACAAATTGGCTATAAAGTTCTGTTGACCCGGGAACCGGGTGGCACTTCAGGCGCAGAAACGATCCGCGAACTGTTGCTGACCGGCGCAGAGGAAAAATGGAATATTCGCACCGAAGCGCTGCTGTTCGCCGCGGCTCGGGCCGAACATTGCGCCAAATTGATCCGCCCCGCGTTGGCTCGGGGGGATTGGGTGATTTGCGATCGGTTCATCGATAGCAGCAGGGCCTATCAAAGCGTCACCCGACAGTTAAACGATTCAGAAATCATGGATCTGCACCGGATCGGCAGCGAAAATCTGATGCCGGACCGGACCTTCATACTCGATTTGCCCGAAGCGGACGCGTCGCGAAGAGCGGACGCGAGGGATCGCGGCGACAGTGACCGGATCGGCGGCAGGGACAGCGACTATCATCGGGCAGTCATGGCCAATTTCCGCAGGTTCGCAGCCGAAGAGCCGGAGCGTATCCGGCTTGTTGACGCGTCGCAATCCGTGGAAGCTATCACCGACAATCTTGTGCAGAACCTCGACGGCTTGATGTCATGACGTCATATTTCGGTCACGACAGGCCCCTGCAGATATTCCACCAGGCTCTGGCCAAGGATATGCTCCACCACGCCTGGATTTTAGCCGGGGACAAGGGATTGGGAAAGGCGGCCTTTGCCCGGCAAGCCGCTCATTTTCTGCTTAATTCGCGCAATTCCCAGTCGGGTTTTTCGGACAATCAGGATGATGAGGCCGGGCATCTTCTTGCCGCTGGCTCGCATCCGGACTTTCGATTGCTCCGCCGGGGGCCGAAAGGTGACAAGGAAGATAAAAAGGCGCGAGACAATGGGCTGGATTCGCTCGAGGAGCATGAACTGGCCCGCAATATCAAGGTCGACCAGATTCGCGCCCTGCAACCTCTGTTCCAGAACCAGGCTTCGATTTCCGAATATCGGGTCGTCGTTATCGACGCGGCTGACGATCTGGAACGCGCAGGCGCCAATGCTATTTTAAAAAATCTGGAAGAGCCGCCGAAAAATACCATCTTCTTTTTGATCAGCCATATGCCGGACCGGCTGTTGCCGACGATCCGGTCGCGATGCCAGATGTTGCGATTTGACCCTCTGGGCGCTGATGACATGCGCATTGTGCTGAAGAACGCCGCACCGAAACTGGGAGAAGCCGATCTTGAGGCGCTTGTTCTGGCCGGTGAAGGTTCGCCGGGACGTGCCTTGCAATATGCCGAAGTCGGACTCGCCGAATTGGAGGGTATTGCCCGACAAATCATAAAATCCGGCGACCAGGATAATAGTCTGAAAAGCGAATTGGCTCGCAAGCTCGCCTTGAAGGCAGCAACACCACGATATCGCGCCTTTCTGGAACGGGCTCCCAGCCTTATTGCTGAACAGATCAAGGGGCCCGAACTTGCCTGTTCGATGCGAGCCATTGAGAAATGGCGCGAAGCCAGCGAGTTGGCTTCGGCTGCGCTTCCGAAAGCGCTGGATAACCAGGCGGTAATATTCCGGCTCGGCAGCCTGATGGGCGACCTCGCCAAGGAGGGTTAGAAAGAATTGATATTTTGGCTGTTTACAAGCGCCGCCAATGCATCAAGAGAGACGGCTATGTCAGAACCTTTCTATATCACCACCGCGATAAGCTACCCCAATGGGCGTCCGCACATCGGCCATGCTTATGAAGCGATCGCTGCAGATGCTATCGCACGTTTTTACCGGCTGAGCGGGCGCGATGTGCGCTTGATCACCGGAACCGACGAGCACGGACTGAAAATGGTCCAGACAGCGCGTGATGCGGGTGTCGACACCATCAAGCTGGCCGACGAGATGTCTTCTTATTTCATAGAGATGTGCAGTAAGCTTAACATCAATCATGACGGCTTCCGGAGAACCAGCGAGCCCGCGCACCACGAGGCCAGCAAGGCGCTTTGGAAAGCGATGGAGGCCAATGGCGATCTCTATCTCGATCGTTATGAAGGCTGGTACTCGGTTCGCGACGAAGCCTTTTATGCCGGAGACGAGCTGGAAACAGGCGAGGGGGGTGAGAAATTGTCCCCTCAGGGCACTCCGGTCGAATGGACCGCAGAGGAGACATGGTTCTTCAAATTGTCCAAATATCAGGACAAATTGCTCAAGCTTTACGAGGAACATCCGGAATTCATTCAGCCGGAAAGCCGTCGCAATGAGGTCATGCGCTTTGTCGAAGGCGGATTGCGCGATCTAAGCGTGTCTAGAACCAGCTTTGACTGGGGGGTTCCGGTGCCTGGATCACCGGGACATGTAATGTATGTCTGGGTTGACGCGCTGACCACCTATATGACCGGAGTCGGCTATCCCGATACCGAGGGCATGTTTGCCAAATATTGGCCGGCAGATCTTCATCTTATCGGCAAGGACATTGTCCGCTTTCACGCGGTCTACTGGCCAGCCTTTCTGATGAGCGCAGCTCTGCCGCTGCCCAAGCAGGTTTTCGGGCACGGCTTTCTGCTGAACCGCGGTGAAAAAATGTCGAAATCGGTCGGCAATGTCGTCGATCCAATGGAATTGGCGGAACGCTTCGGTGTTGATCAATTGCGCTATTTCCTGCTCGCCGACGTCGTTTTCGGCAAGGACGGGACCTATTCGGCCGACGCGATTGTCACCAAGACCAATGCAGATCTCGCGAATAATTTCGGTAATCTTGCACAGCGCAGTCTTTCGATGATTGCCAAAAATTGTGACGGAAAAATACCGCCTCGTGGCGAGCCAACAGCCGCAGAGCAGGAATTGCTCAGTCAGCTGGATAGCTGCTTCGCCGATGTGAAGGAAGCGATGACGGGCGGTCTTTTCAAAATCGATCAGGCACTCGATATCATTCGCGAACGGCTCAGCGCGACCAACACATATTTTGCCGATCAGGCACCATGGGCCTTGCGCAAGACCGATCCTGCCCGCGCTGACAGCGTGCTTTACCATACCGCGGAAGCAATCCGGCAGCTAGCTATCATGCTGCGCTGGGCGATGCCGGACAGCTGTGACAGGATGCTCGATCTGCTTGCCCAATCACCGGACAGCCGCGATTTTGAACATCTCGGTACACCGATAGAGCAGGGGCTTGAACTGCCGAAGCCGGAAGGGATCTTCCCGCGTCTCGAACTGCTGAAAGATGAGACAGAGGCCTGATATGCTCGTCGATAGCCACTGCCATCTGAATTACAAAGGCCTCGTCGAGGAGCAGGGCGCCGCCCTTGATCGCGCGCGACAGAGCGGTGTCACTGCGATGCTCAACATTTCGACTCGTGAAAGCGAATGGCGCGACATTGTCGCGACGGCCGAGCGGGAAAAAGATGTGTGGGCCAGCATCGGTATCCATCCGCACGAAGCCGACGCCCATCCCGATGTCGATCTCGCCAAACTGGTAGATGAGGCTGCGCATCCGCGGGTTATCGCCATTGGTGAAACGGGGCTGGACTATTATTATGATCACAGCGACCGGGAGCGCCAGAAGCAGAGCTTTCGCACCCATATTCATGCGGCGCGCGAAACCGGACTGCCGATCATTGTTCACACCCGCGATGCCGAAGCAGACACGGCCGAAATCATGGCTGAAGAAATGGAGCAGGGCACCTATTCCGGTGTTATCCATTGTTTCACCGCAAGCGAGGATTTTGCACAGAAGGCCCTGGCTCTCGGCCTCTATATTTCGATCTCCGGCATCGTGACTTTCAAAAACGCCAAAGATCTGCAGGAGACGGCGGCAAAACTGCCCTCGGACCGTATTCTGGTCGAAACCGATGCGCCATTTCTAGCTCCGGTGCCACATCGCGGAAAGACCGGGGAACCGGCATTTGTCGCAGACACGGCCCGCTTTCTCGCTTCACTGCGTGACGAGGATTTTGATCAGCTTTGCGAAACAACCAGTCGCAATTTCTATCAGCTGTTCACCAAGGCACGACCCTGAATGTGGCTTTGAAACTGACGATATTGGGGTGCGGGACTTCGGCGGGCGTGCCCCGTATCGGCAATGACTGGGGTGATTGTGATCCTGATGAGCCGAAGAACCGGAGAAGCCGTGTCTCGATCCTGGTAGAAAGCGCGACTACCCGAATATTGGTGGATACTTCGCCCGATTTGCGCAACCAGTTTCTCGACAATGGTATCAACCGGATCGACGCCGTAATCTGGACGCATGATCATGCCGATCATTGTCACGGCATCGATGATCTCAGGGCCGTTTTCCAGCAGAAGCGTCAGCCGATACCCGCATATGCCCGACCATTTGCGCTCGAGAGCCTGAAACATCGCTTTGCCTATGCTTTTGAAGGACACAAATATTATCCATCGATTTGCGAGGGGATTGCGCTGGATCGCGACATCGCGATTGGAGATATCTCGGTCCGCTATGTCGATCAGCCGCATGGCAGCATAACGTCTGCAGGATTGCGCTTCGAACATCAGGGTAAATCGATCGTTTACGCTACAGATTTCGGTGAAGTGACCGCGGACATGCGAGCCTTGTATCGGGATTGCGATCTGCTGGTCGTGGATGCGTTACGCGATGAGCCGCATCCCACTCACGCCCATCTGGACATGACAATGGACCTGATCGGCGATGTCCAGCCGAAGCTGAGCCTGTTAACGCATATGGACAAGTCGATGGATTATCACCATCTTATGTCCATATTGCCCGACCATGTCCGGCCCGCTTTTGATGGCTATGTGAAAGAAATCTGAAACCTTGACCGAAGATCAGAATATCAATCTAGTTTTTGCAATCGGTGCGCTCGTACTGGTGGCGAGCGCATTATTTTCCCGGCGAATAGGCTTTGGCGAGATTGTCCGGACTGCACTGGCATGGGTCGCGATATTCGCTCTGTTCATCGTCGGCTTCTCTTACAAGCAGGAAATTTTGGCTGTGTGGAGCCGGGTTTCGGGTGAATTGATCGGCTCGAATGAACAGCTCGTGGTCGGCGAAACATTGCGCATCCGGCAGTCTGCCGATGGCCATTTCTGGGTCGATGCAAAGGTTAACGCGGAGCCGGTGCGGTTTTTGATCGACAGCGGAGCGACGACAACGGCGATGACTTTACGAACCGCGGAAGCCGCCGGCGTTGACATCAGCAGCAGTCCGTTTCCGGTGATATTGAGCACCGCCAATGGGTCGGTCGAGGCCAAGCGCGGGACGATCCAGTCGCTGCAGGTCGGCCCGCTGGTCGCACATGATCTGCCGGTTGTAGTGGCAGAGGAATTTGGCGATTCCAATGTGATTGGCATGAATTTCCTGTCAAAGTTGGGAAGTTGGCGCGTAGCGTCGGGTGAAATGGTGTTGGAACCGGCCCTGCCGGATGATCAGTAATTTAACATAATATATATTATCAACCTTAAAGACGGGTTAGAATGGAAGCGCTTTTGATTGATCCCCTGCTAGAAATCATGCGGCGTTTGCGCGATCCGGACGATGGTTGTGACTGGGACAAGGTGCAGACCTTCAGCACCATTGCACCCTATACGATCGAGGAAGCCTATGAAGTTGCCGATGCGATAAATCGTGATGATATGTTGGCGCTCAAAGACGAGCTCGGCGATCTCCTGCTCCAGGTGGTGTTTCACAGCCAGATTGCATCCGATGCCGGAGCGTTTGACTTCGAGGATGTCGTCACGTCGATCTGCGACAAGATGACCCGACGTCATCCGCATATCTTTGGCGAGGCCGAGCAGAGTCCGGGTTGGGAACAGATCAAGGCCGACGAGCGCGCGCAAACCGGCCAGTCGAGCGCACTGGATGGGGTTGCACTTGCCCTGCCCGCCCTGCTGCGGGCGCAGAAAATCCAGAAACGGGCGGCCCGCGTCGGATTTGACTGGCCTGACAAGGCACCGGTGAAGGACAAGCTGCTCGAGGAATTGGACGAGGTTGCGGCTGCCTCCAGTGAAGCAGAAGTGCACGAGGAAATCGGCGATCTGCTCTTTTCCGCGGCCAATCTTGCCCGCCATTACAAGGTCGACGCCGAACGCGCGCTTGCCGATGCTACGGACAAATTTAGTAAAAGATTCAATCAGATAGAATCAAATGCTACCAAAGATCTGAAGGAAATGTCGATAGACGAACTGGAAGTGGAATGGCAAAAGGCCAAGGCAAGTCTGGCAGACGGCTGATCGCTCACTCAAGCGCGTGATAACGGCCCCAGTTGCGCGGTGACATTTCGACCGACAATATCAGACTGTCCGCATCCTGTTCGCTGCTCAACACCCGGCCATTTTCGTGCAACCAGGCCATTTTCTTGCCGTCGGACGCATCAATCGTGATCTTTTCCGATTTATAACCTTCCGACAAGGTCTTGGCGATCAGGTTGACCAACGTATCGACGCCGTCTCCGGTCTCGGCAGAAATAGTGCAGACATTTTCCGGCAGTGGCGACGAAATACGCGGATATTGCGGGTCATCGGGGCTGATTTTGTCGATCTTGTTCCACGCCTCGATGACAGGAGGCCCCTCGCCCGCTTCCTCGGAAACGCCAAGATCAGCCAGAATCTGTCTGACATCGCGGGCCTGGGCATCGCTTGCCTCGTGCGAGATATCCCGAACGTGGACGACGATATCGGCCGCACTGACCTCTTCGAGAGTCGCCCGGAAAGCCGCGACCAATTGCGTCGGCAGGTCGGACACAAATCCAACCGTGTCGGACAGGATTGCCTTGTCATATCCCGGAAGCGGGAATTCCCGCATTGTCGGGTCGAGCGTGGCAAAGAGCAGATCCTCGGCAAAGACGTCTGCGCCGGACAGCCGGTTGAACAAGGTCGATTTGCCGGCATTTGTATAGCCGACAAGCGCGATGACCGGCCAGGGCGCGCGCTGGCGCCGTTCCCGGTGCAAGGCGCGTGTCTTGCGCAAATGGGCCAGATCCTTGCGCAATTTGGCCATGCGGTCGCGGATCATTCGCCGATCGGACTCGATCTGGGTTTCGCCCGGTCCGCCGAGAAAGCCGAAACCGCCGCGCTGCCGTTCGAGGTGGGTCCAGCTACGGACAAGACGGCCCGCCTGATAATCAAGATGCGCCAGTTCGACCTGTAAACGGCCTTCTGCCGTGGCCGCACGAGCGCCGAATATTTCGAGAATCAGGCCGGTCCGGTCGATGACCTTGACGTCGAGCTTCTCTTCGAGGTTTCGCTGCTGGATCGCGCTGAGACTGCCGTCCACAATCAATATCGAAGCTTCCTGCTCCTCCATCATCTTGCGGATCTGGTCCACCTGACCCGATCCGAACAGGGTGGCCGGCTTCGGCTTGCGCACCGAGAAATAATGGGACGCGGTCGCGACCAGCCCGATCGCCAGAGCGAGGCCGACGGCTTCATCAAGGCGATGCTCGAGCGCGGACTGGCTGAGCGACACCATGTCGGGATGTACGACGAGGGCCTTGCGGCTCTTGCTGTCGAGACTTTCCTTCTCAAATGGTATCAATGCGCACCGTCATCAGCATTGTTATAATCCGCCAGATTTAGCGCTCCGC
>JBALUX010000054.1:0-15942 GCA_036963725.1 Parasphingorhabdus sp.
ACCGGCGTGCAGAATTTCGGCTTTTTCGCCACCGTGGAAGAGCTGGGCGGCGATGGCCTCGTACCTGTCCGCACGCTCGGTGCCGAACGCTTTGATTACGACGAGTCGAAACAGCAGCTTACCGGCTCGGATAGCGGCGTCACTTATAATGTCGGCCAGAAAATCGAGCTGCGTCTGGTCGAGGCCAACGCCGCGACCGGCAGTCTGTTGTTCGAACTGGCCGAGGGCGCCAATCATATGCCCGGCCGTCCGGCGCCGTTTCGCGCTGGCAAAAAGCCCCACCGCAAGGGGAAGCCCGGCCGTCCCGCCAATATTCGCGGAAACAAGGGCAAGGTACGGAAAAAGTAATAGTTTGTTGTAACAACGCAACCATATGGCTTGAACAGGGGTTACCTTAGCAATGGAAAAGGAGTCCCCCATATGCCCAATATTCTGCCAACCCGAGCCGTTCCCGATTTCACTGTTCCGCTCATTGATGGCGGCCAGTTTCAGCTGAGCCAGCGGCTCGGCGACAATTTCACTTTGTTGCTGTTCTATCGTGGTGTGCATTGCCCGATCTGCAAGATGCAGGTCCGTGAATTGCAGCGCAAGCTGGGCGATTTCGCCGAGCGCGGCGTCACCGTTGTCGCGATCAGCATGGACAGCAAGGAACGGGCGCAAAAGTCGGTCGACGAATGGGGCGTTGACGAACTTCTGCTCGGCTACGGGCTCAGCGAAGACCTGGCCCGCGATCTTGATCTCTATATCTCGTCTGGTCGTCCGGGAAGCGAAGAGCCGTCAATATTTTCCGAACCGGGGATGCTGCTGGTCAAGCCTGACCAGACGCTCTATTTTACCAGCATCCAGAGCATGCCATTCACCCGGCCTCCGTTTGACGAACTGCTCAAGGGCATCGATTATGCGATAGAAAATGACTATCCCGCGCGCGGCGAACTGCCAAAATAACGCTAGCTCAGCCGGTCAATTTCTTCCTTGGTCAAAGATCCCGGAACAACCATCACCGGGCAGGGCAGCGTCCCTGCCTCGGTGGCGGCAAAATGACTGACCAGCGGGCCGGGCGACCCCGTCGCCGCCGCTCCCAGCACAAGTGCGGCGAGTCCGTCGACTTCATCCATCATCTTGCGGACGACTTTCGGTCCTTTGCCCTGCTTGACCGTAATCGAAGGCCGGATACCGGTTTCCTCGAACAGACTACCGGCCGCGCTTGATACCAAAGCCTCGGCCCGGCTTTTTGATTCTTCCTCGAGCGTCGCCTGGACGCCGCCCCAGGCCACAAAGCCCTCGCTTTCGACCAGCGCCAGAATATGCAGGGCGCTATTCGTCTTCATCGCCCGGCGCGAGGCAAAGCGCAGCGCCAGGCTTGCCTCATCGGTCTCGTCGATCACCACCAGATATGTACGCATGAAGCCTCCTCGCCCTGTCAGAACTACCTGTTGCGATAAAAATGGCCACAAGGCAAGCGAGCGCCCTTGACGCCATTGGCGCAATGTTAGACAGATTGAAGCGAAATCAGGACTTATTCAGGAAAGATCATCGGCCATGCCCATCAATCTCCAAATGCCTGCGCTCTCCCCGACGATGGAAGAAGGGACGCTTGCCAAATGGCTGGTGAAGGAAGGCGATAGCGTATCTTCCGGTGATTTGCTGGCCGAAATTGAAACCGACAAGGCAACCATGGAATTTGAAGCGATCGATGAAGGCGTCATTGCCCAGATCGTGGTCGCCGAGGGTACCGAGAATGTGAAGGTCGGCGAAGTGATCGCAGTAATAGCCGAAGAGGGCGAAGATGTCGGCGATGCGAAAGCCGCGCCCGCGCCGAAAGCTGAAAAGGCTGCCGAGCCCGCTCCCAAGAAAGAAGAACCCGCTCCGGCTTCTGCGCCAGCACCCAAAGCAAGTCCCGCGCCTGCTCCCGCAGCGAAAGCCGCACCAAATAATGATGGAGACCGCATGAAAGTAAGTCCGCTTGCAAGACGTCTGGCCGAACAAAAAAGCGTCGATCTGACCACTGTGTCGGGCTCCGGTCCCAACGGACGGATCATCAAGGCCGATATCGACGCAGCGGAAGGCGGCACCCTGCGGCAAACTCAGGGCGAGCGGCCCAAAGAAAAATCCGTTCGTGCTGAGCCTGTCGAAGCACCGGCCAAACAGACTTCAGCATCGGTCAGCGACTTCGACATCCCGCACACCGCCGAAAAACTCTCCGGCATGCGCAAGACTATTGCTCGCCGCCTGACAGAAGCCAAGCAGACGATCCCGCATTACCGGGTCAGCATCGATGTCAATATTGACAAGCTGCTGAAATTGCGCGGCGAGCTCAACGCTTCGCTCGAAGCACGCGGCGTCAAGCTGTCGGTCAACGATCTGCTGATCAAGGCCCAGGCGGTTGCGCTGATGCAGGCGCCGGACAGCAATGTCAGCTACACCGAAGAAAATCTGATCCGCTACCAGCGTGCCGATATCGCGGTTGCGGTCAGCATCAAGGGCGGCCTGATCACGCCGATCGTCACCAGCGCCGATACCAAGTCGCTCAGCGCCATCGCTACCGAGATGAAAGATCTCGCCGAGCGCGCCAAGGCTGGCAAGCTCAAGATGCACGAATATCAGGGCGGTACCGCGAGCCTTTCCAACATGGGCATGTTCGGGGTCACAGCATTTGATGCGGTTATAAATCCTCCGCAGGCCATGATCCTGGCGATCAGCGCCGGCATCAAGAAACCGGTGGTGATCGATGACAGTGTCCAGATCGCCACGATCATGACCGCAACCGGAAGCTTTGACCACCGCGCGATTGATGGCGCCACGGGTGCAGCCTTCATGAAGGCGTTCAAGGAAACCGTCGAAAATCCGCTGGGTATGCTCGCTTGATCGACCTAGCAAAGAAGGTGCCGGCGATCCGCACAATTGTAATGCCGACAGAAGGCAATCCCTATGGCGTGGCTTTTGGTGGCTGGCTGATGGGGCAGATGGCGCAGGCCGGTGGAGCGCTGGCGGCTCAGCATAGCAAGCACCAGTCGGTTGTGGTGGGCGCGAACGACGTCCGTTTCGGGCATCCGGTGGGCATCGGCGATGAACTGTCTGTCTATGCCGAATTCTCCAAAATCGGACGCAGTTCGATGACTGTCGAGGTCGAAGCCTTCCGGCGCGACCGGCACGAGGATGAAATGACCAAGGCCGCGTCTGGCGTCTACACATTTGTGGCGGTGGACGGAGATGGCAAGCCGGTGCAGGTCCCCGCACTAGACTAGAGATTATCGAAAAGGAATAACATGGCAAACGGATATGACCTCATTGTTCTCGGTTCCGGCCCCGGCGGCTATGTAGCCGCAATCCGCGCTTCGCAACTGGGCCTCAAAACCGCGATTGTGGAACGCGAAAATCTGGGCGGCATCTGTCTCAACTGGGGTTGTATCCCGACCAAGGCTTTGCTGCGCTCGGCGGAGGTGTTTCACAATATGAAACATGCTGCGGACTATGGTCTGGCCGCGGAAAAGATCAGCGCCGATCTCGACGCCATTGTCAAACGCTCGCGCGGCGTGGCCAAGCAGCTCAATCAGGGGGTCACCGGCCTGATGAAGAAGAACAAGATCGATGTTGTCATGGGCGATGGCACGATCACCGCTCCGGGCAAACTGACCGTGAAAACCGACAAGGGTGATGTCGAACTGGAAGCGAAAAATATCATCATCGCCACAGGTGCCCGCGCCCGCGATCTGCCTTTTGCCAAGGCCGACGGCAAGCGCATCTGGACCTATCGCCACGCCATGACGCCCAGCGAGACGCCGACCAAATTGCTGGTCATCGGCTCCGGCGCGATCGGCATCGAATTCGCCAGCTTCTACAATGATATCGGTGTTGACGTGACGGTCGTTGAAATGCTCGACCGGATCGTGCCGGTGGAAGACGAGGAAATCTCGAAGTTCCTCGAAAAATCGCTGAAGAAACAGGGCATGACGATCATGACCGGCGCCGGGGTGAAGAGCATCGAAACCGGTGACAAGGGCGTCAAGGCGGAAATCGAGGACAGCAAGGGCAAGAAAGAGACTCACGATTTCAGCCATGTCATCGTCGCCGTCGGCATCATGCCCAATATCGAGACGATCGGCCTTGACGAGCTGGGCGTGCAGCCGGACGAACGCTATCATATTAAGACCGACGAATATTGCCGGACCAATATCGACGGCATTTATGCCATCGGCGACTGCACCGCCGGTCCCTGGCTGGCGCACAAGGCGAGCCATGAAGGCGTCATCGCGGCGGAAGCCATTGCCCAGTCGATGGGCAAGGACGGTCATCCCCATGCCATGGACGTCAACAATATCCCCGGCTGCACCTATTGCCACCCGCAGATCGCCAGCGTCGGCCTGACCGAAGCAAAAGCGAAAGAAGCAGGACATGACGTCAAGGTCGGTAAATTCCCGTTCATCGGCAATGGCAAGGCGATTGCGCTCGGCGAAACCGAGGGTTTCATCAAGACCGTATTTGACGCCAAGACCGGCGAATTGCTCGGCGCGCACATGATTGGCGCGGAAGTCACCGAGCTGATCCAGGGCTATACGATCGGCAAGACGCTCGAGACGACCGAGGCGGAGCTGATCAACACCGTCTTCCCGCATCCGACGCTGAGTGAAATGATGCACGAGAGCGTGCTGGATGCCTATGGGCGCGTCTTGCATATGTAAGGATGAGCGAAATGAATGACGGTGAATTACGTTATAGCCGGGTTAGAATCTTGATGATGATGTCATTGACATTAATTTTTGTGATGCTTGGATATTGGTTGGCAGTTTACGGTTATGTGGATGAAACTTCAGCAAATAATCGTCGTACACTCATTGCTGAGGCATTGGGGCCAACAGGCAAAATGCTGCTTGGCTATTTCACGCTGATATTGGCTGCTTTTGCCTTCGCCGCATTTATGAGATTACTGATCGCTATGCCGCCAGCCGCGTATTTTGACAAAAATGGCGTCCGCGTGAATGGCTTGATCAAGACGCTGGCAATTGAGTGGTCAGAGCTGGTTTCGATTGAAGTAAAGGCCGTTGGCAGACAGGCCACTTTATTCGTGAAATCGAAAGACGGAAAACTTGTGCGGGTTCAGAGCAATATAGTTCAGGGCGGCAAAGCTGCCTTAACCCATTGGGTGGAGAGGCTCGAGGCAGCCAGCTAAGAGGGGATGATGCGAGAAAGCATCCTAGATTTTGGATGCCCAATAATGAGCTTCTCTCTCTCCGGGGGAGACCAAGGAGCGGTGAAATGGCGAAGGGTACGCATGACTATGTCGAGGATCCGCGTAATCAAGATATATTGATCAACGTCAATGGCGTGATGACCCCGCGCGCCGGGGCGGTGGTGTCGGTTTTTGACAGCGGCTTCATGCTCGGCGACGGGGTCTGGGAAGGGCTGCGCGTGCACAAGGGCAGGATCGCTTTTCTCGACGCTCATCTCGATCGGCTGTTTGAAGGATCAAAGGCGATTGCCATGGACATTGGTATCTCGCGCGAAACAATGGTCGAGCGGCTTTACGAGACGATCAGCGGCAATGGCATGGCGGACCAGGAAGGCGTCCATATCCGCTTGATGGTGACGCGCGGTATCCGTTCGACGCCCTATCAGGACCCGCGCGTGGTGATTTCTCCTGCGACCATCGTGATCATCCCGGAATATAAGGAAGCGTTGCCGAGCACGGTCGAGAACGGCATCCGTCTGTTCACCGTCCATGTCCGGCGCAGCGATCCGGCGGTGCAGGACCAGAAGCTCAATTCGCACAGCAAGCTCAACTGTATTACCGCCTGCATTCAGGCGACCCAGGCGGGTGCGGACGAGGCGCTGATGCTGGATCCGCAAGGCTTTGTCGCGACCTGCAACAGCACCCATTTTTTCATTGTCCGCAAAGGCGAAGTCTGGACGTCGAGCGGCGACTATTGTCTCGGCGGGATCACCCGCGCCAATGTCATCCGGATCTGCCGGGAGAATGATATTCCGGTGTTCGAGAAGAATTTCTCGCTCACCGATGTTTACGGCGCGGACGAAGCCTTTGTCACCGGGACATTTGCCGGGGTGGTGCCCGCGACCGAAGTGGATGGCCGGGTACTGACCGAGGGCAGGGACCCGATGGTCGAACGGCTGCAAGGGTTGTACAAGGAACTGATAGACCGTGATGTGGCCTGACCGCGTTCGATGCGAACGGTTTGAGATGGCACATGGCCTCATAGTATATGTGCAATACTAGGCCGACCGCAGGTCCTCCAAATTTCTTTGCTCGCACGAAGCCACAAAGACATGAAGAATGATATTAGAGCGGCAACAACTTTGTGCCTTCGTGACTTCGTGTGAGTCCAAAATATGCTTGAATATAAACGCTTCGCGGCGAACGAGGAGACACAGGTGAGACAATCATGACAATCCGTATCGCCATGTGGTCCGGCCCGCGCAACATATCGACTGCGATGATGCGCAGCTTCGGCGGGCGCAGCGATTGCGCTGTCAGCGACGAGCCCTTTTATGGAGCTTTTCTGAGAACGACAGGCCAGCGGCAACCGATGGCGGACGAAGTCATCGCCTCGATGGACTGCGACTGGCAGTCAGTGGCGACAGCGATGCGCGGTCCGATACCGGACGGGAAGGCTGTCTGGTACCAGAAACATATGCCGCACCACATGGTCGCCGACGTGTCGATCGCCGACTTCCCCGACCACCGTCACGCCTTCCTGATCCGCGATCCGGAGCGGGTGGTGGCCAGCTATGCCGTCAAAAGGGTCGAGGTGACTGCCGATGATCTCGGCTATGCACGGCAGCTGGAATATGCTGATCGGGTTGCGCAAACGACTGGCAAGCCACCGATCGTGCTGGATAGCGCGGACATATTGCGCGCTCCTGAGTCGCATTTGCGGGCATTATGCGTAGCGCTCGAAATCCCGTGGGACGCGGGCATGCTCTCTTGGCAATCCGGTCAGCGCGATACCGACGGCATCTGGGCGAGCCACTGGTATGGCCGTGTCATCGAGACAACAGGGTTTGGAGAGGCGGACAGCGCCGCGATGAAACTGGGGGAAAGCGGGCAGGCAATCGCGGACCAGTGCCGCGATGCCTACGCACAACTTTCGGAAATGCGGATCAGGCTATAGCGTGATCAGCCCTGCGGAGTGGCCTGCGTTCCAATCCGGCCGAAAAGGGTTCCGTCGAGAACCATGTAAAGGAGGCCGAGACCGGCGAACCACAAGATGTCATTTTGCGCGACCATCCCGACGATCGAAGGTGCGAAATTCTGCACTCCGCCGAGATAGAGCGCAGCGACATAAAGCAATGCCTCGAAAGCGACAAAGGCTCCGCCAAAAGCCAGTAGAGATGAGGCCAATGACTGGTTGCCGCGCAAGGTGAAGATGGTCTTTGCTACAAAGAGCGTCGCCATCGCGGTCGCGCCCATGGCGAGGCCGTGGCTGAAGCTGTTTGTGGTTTGCGGATATCCGAGGATCAGATAGCCGACCAGTTGATTGGCAAACCAGACCGCGCCCATCCAGACCGCTGCCTTGCGGAACGGCAAGGTAGCCGCCAGCAAGGTCGCGATCGCGGCAAAAGGGAATATGCAGGCCAATGCAAGGCTGCCCAGAACCGACGAAGTTGCCAGCACACCGGCCCAGATATTCTGGACGGACGATGAAGATTGACGGAGTTGCATATGATCATATTCCCTTTTGCTATTGGATATCAGAAACGCGCGCGCGCTCCAATGTAAGCCGAACGCCCCGGAGAGCCAAAATCTGTGGCTGTTTCATAGGTGACATCGAACAGATTGTCGATACGTCCAAAGATCTCGAACATGTCGGTCACCGGGATGCTCGCGCGTGTTCCGGCGAGTATATAGCCGTCGATGCGGCGGCTGTTGGCGAGATCGTCAAAGCTGTCACCCACCATCTGCATGTCCGCGCCCAGTTTCAGGCCGAACCCGGTCTGGTAGCTGGCGTTCAGATAGAGGCTGCTCGCTGGACGGCGGGCCAGTTCGTTACCGAAATTGGCACCGGAAGACCGGTTTTCGGTGTCGAGCCAGGTGTAATTTGCGTCTATCCGCAACTGTTCAACCGGGCTGATCGACAACACCGCCTCGACGCCCTTGGTGCGGTTGCGCTCGATGTTGAGCGTTGTACCAAAGGGACGGCTGCCGTTGGTGCACACTTCCGGCGCCGGGTCGGGGGCGACAGGGCAGGCAGCGAAAGATATCTGGTTGTCGGTATCCCGCTGGAACAGGGTCACAGAGACCTGCACCGCTTTTTCGATCAGCGATTGCTCAATGCCGATCTCGTAGGATTTGGCGGTCTCCGGTACCAGGTCAGGTGTGCCGTAACCGAATGGACGATCGTCGAGATCGATCAGCGAAGGCGCTCTGAAGCCTTCGGCATAGCTGGCCCTGATGATCGGGCCGTCTTCACTGATCCGATAGACCAGATTTCCCGCGAGACTGGTATTGCCACCAAAATCCTCATGATCATCGTGTCGTATCCCGCCGGTCAGCGTCAACCCGTCGACAGGCTGGAACACGGTCTGGAAGAAGATGGAGTCGATCCCGGTCGAATCCGTTACGCCCATATTTTCGTAATGGCTGTCTTCGGTTTCGGCGCCGAAGACGAAGCGCAATTTTTCGATAGCGGCAAAATCGCCCCGATATTCAAACCGTTCTGTGCGCCCTCTGGGCAGCGAGGTGAAGAACGGGTTGATGATATCGCGGTTGATGTCGGAAATGCTGAAGGCAAGCCGGTTCTGGAACCGCCCGTCAAACGCCTGGGCCTGAATGGCGGCGTTGCCGTAGATTTCCTTTGCCAGTGAAAACTGGCTGTCGTCGGAACTAAACGGCGGAAAGACGCTGTCATTTTCTACCCGGCTGTCGGCATAATAGCCGCTGGCTTCAAAGCTGATCGCATCGGTCAGATCGACCTGCAATTGTCCGGAAGCCGAATATTGCCGATAGCCATCCAGCTCGGTTCCGCCCGAATAGGCGCTGATACCGTCGGTACGGACATAGCCGCCGCCGATGCTCAGGCCGACAGGACCGATCTTGCCGGAGGCATTGCTGACCAGACGTACAGTATCATTGGCGCCATATTCGCCTTGCGCGAACAGAGTGAGATCTTCGGTCGGGCGTTTGGTCGTGATATTGACTACGCCGCCGACTGCCTGGCTTCCCCATGTGACACCGCTGGCACCGCGCAGCACTTCGACGCGTTCGATATTGCCGGCCAGCAGATTGCCGAAATCAAAGGCGCCATCCGGCGAGGAGGGATCGTTGACCCTGATGCCGTTGATCAGAACGAGTGTCTGGTCGCTTTCCGCGCCGCGGATGCGGACCGAAGTCTGCGACCCCAGGCCGCCGCTCTGGGTGACGTTGACGCCTGGTAGTTCCTGCAGAATATCGGCAATCGAAATGATCTGCTGTTCCAGTATGTCTGCAGTATCGATAACGGAAATGGCGGTGCCGGTATCTTCGATATCCTGTTCGATGCCGGTGGCGGTAACGATGATCTCGGAATCGGCGGCGGCGAGCGCAGGTACAGTATAGCAATATGCGGAAGATGCCAAAAGCGTGGCTAAGGTTCGGAATTTATACATTGGTAGTCCCTTTTGTTAACGACATAGTTGCCGCTACGCAGGGGAAAACCCCGTTCACCCGACACACCCCGTCCGGCTGAAGAACGACGATACCGGGCAGGTCTCCTGACTTGCGGATCGCTGTCGAATATACCGCCTTCCCAGATCCGGGGATCCAGTGGCATTTGGCATATCGGCTAGCCGCTTACAGTTGCGGGGGCAGTACCGGATTTGAATCAGGCCGAAGCCTTTTCTCACCGATTTCCCTTTGAATTCTCGATTAAGAGAAACCCAATATCTGGCGACCCATTCGTCGAAAATGATTCGAGTTGCAAGTGCAAATGTAAATTGGATCGCTGGATGAGCGTGATTCTATGTCAGTGACTGCAAAAAGCCGGAATCGGATATTGCCTGATTTCAGTAGACAGATTTTAGCCGGATGATGACGGAATCTGCTTCGCTCCTGAAATCCAGTTATGCTATAGGGATGTTCTCAATTTAGGAATGATAGTCATGATTGCATTTTTGAGTATTGCCTTGTTCAGCACCGTATCAACCGCGACGATTGCCGACGCGGAAACAGCACGGGTTACCTACTCCAACTGCCTCGTCGAGTTTACAACGGCACAGCTGGATGAGAAAACCGGCACGGGCGCGTTCAAAAAGGCCGCAAAAACAGCTTGCTCTGGAGAGCGCGAAGCAATGATCTCTGCCATAAAGAAAGACGAAATGACTTATGGCAGTTCGGATGAGGAAGCGACCAGCTTTGCCACAGAAGAAGCCGACGGCGTCTTGTTTGCCTTCACCGATAGCTATGCGAGTTACGTGAGTTCGAGCACCCGGCCCGTCAAACAGGAATAGTCGATCGAACTGACGCGGACTGGCTTTTGCCAGCCTGCTTTCTCGTGCCGTTGCTCCATTCCGGTGGCTTTTCGGTGTGATTTCTTGCGTCCGCTAGGCTATATAATGCCGTAAGGTTGCTTAAACATTGCCCGATTGCTCTAATGACTGTACGGGCTGCAACGCTGTTCGGGAATAAACCGGCGCACGCCTTAATCGCACTATCAAGGAAATATAAACTCAAATGCCGCCTTTTACACCACCAACCTTCCAGGAACGCACTCAAATGGCGGCCAAAGCCAAGCAGGCTGCACTCAAAAAACTGAAGGCAAAGCCTCCGCTCAGCGATGAAGTCATTGCCGAACGCAAGGCAGCCGAGCTCGCACGCGAGCAAAAACAGGCTGCTGCGAGCGAAGCGAAACGCGCGGCATTTGAACAAGCCAAGGCAGAGCGGAAAGCCGCCAAAGAAAAAACAAAGCCAAAGTTGGCGCTGGGACTGACCGAAGCGGAGAAGAAAGCCGCTCGTGACGAGCGCTACGCCAAGCGCAAAAAACGCCGGAAATAACGTCCGGGCGCTAAGCCGGAAAATCGACCGAGTAGCTCTGGAGCTGTCGGCATCAGCCATCTGATGATCGCAAGTGGCTGGTACGCCCACGCTCAGCATTCGGATTCTGAAAAATTGATATCTGGCCTCTGCGGCGTCACGCTGACGCTTCGCTAGACAGAGCCCACGAATTCGAGCAGTTACCAAGCGGTCATGACAACCAGACTAATTCCCCTCAGCGCATTGTTGCTCGGCTCTCTATTCCTGCTGATCGCGGGCGGAATAAACGGTCTCATTCTGCCGTTACGCGGTTCGGACGAGGGCTTTAGCGCCTTTTCCCTGGGATTGCTCGGGACCGGTTGGGCGGCAGGCTATGTGCTCGGCTGTCTATATACACCGTTATTGGTATCCCGGGTCGGTCATATCCGCGTCTTCGGAACGCTCGCTGCAACAGCAGCGATTGCAATATTATTGTCGGCAATGGTCCCGAGCCCATGGACCTGGATTCCGTTGAGAGCGGTGTCGGGTTTCTGTTTTGCCGGAGCGGCAATGATCGTCGAGAGCTGGTTGAACGAGGAGGTTGATTCATCCATCCGCGGGCGCGTTTTCGGAACCTATACGATGATCAATTTGGTGGGTACAACCGGCGGTCAACTGGTTCTGATCGGTGCGGATGTATCTACATCCTGGTTTTTCATGCTGGCGGCCATCTTCTATTGTCTGGCGCTGATTCCGACCACGATCAGTTCGAACCGGGCGCCGTCGCCGCTGTTCGAGGTCAAACTCAATATTCCGCAGCTTTGGCGCAATTCTCCGGTCGCGGTGTTCGCCGTGCTGATGATCGGCATCTCCAACGGCAGTTTTGGAGCATTGGCGCCAGTATATGCCAACAACATTGATCTTGATCTGACGACCATAGTGCTTTTTTGCAGCATCCCCATTCTTGCCGGGGCATTGTCCCAAATCCCCGTCGGTCGCGCCTCGGATCGTTTTGACCGGAGAAAAGTGCTGGTATTCCTGGCGCTGGTCGCAATGGCCGCTGACGGTGCGTTTGTTTTCTTGCGGCCTGAATCCGGCATAGCCAACATCCTGATCGGTTCGCTTCTGGGAGCGGCGATCTTTGCGATGTATCCGATCGTTGTTGCGCACGCCAATGACCATGCAGATCCCGGCCAGTTCATTCAGACCAGCGGCGGGTTGTTGATGGTCTTCGGGATCGGTTCGATTGTCGGACCCTTCATTGCCGGCCTCGCTTTGACGTTGTTCGGACCTATGGCATTATTCTCGACCCTTTTGGCTGCGCATCTGTTCATCGTGCTGTTTGCGATTTTGCGGATGTGGCGGCGGGAGCAAGTGGGCTCAGAAGATAAGGCGAGTTTCCAGAATATCCCGTTCGCGCGTAATACGACTCCTGAAACCGAAGTGCTGGCAGATCGCGAGAATCACGCGTGATCACTAGCTAGTTGTCTTCCGGGGCAGGGGAGTAACTGGTTGCAAGCGGATGGGCCAATCTCTTGGCATGCGCCTGCCGTCCGCTGGCTCCACGGACAAACGGCGGCAGAATCCGGTTTTTGATAATCGAGAATGGGTGTGACAACCGCTCGGACGATGTTCGATTCACCTTTCGAAATCGTCATAATTGACCGCAGAAAACACTGCGGTTCACAAAACTGTAATAGCTGCTATAACCCCGCCATATTTGAAAGCCGATGTCGCAGGGGACATTTTATTTTTCGGCTTTGCAGTGGGTTCGATAGGTTATCCGGTCGGACGTGTTTTTCCCTTAAATTTAAATTTGAAACCACAAGAGGGTTAATTTGAACTATTTAAAAACGAGCACATCGCTCGCGGTCATCGCGGCGCTGGGCTGTGCATCAGCACAAGCTCAAGAAACAGTCTCTGAAGAGCAGAAGAAGGGCGTGACCGAAATTGTTGTTACCGCGACAAAACGGAGCGCCAATTTGCAGGATGTTCCAATCGCCGTGCAGGCGCTGGGCGAAGAAACCCTCGATCAACTGGGCGTCACCATATTTGACGACTATCTTCAGCAATTGCCTGGCGTAACAGCTGGCGGCGGCGGACCGGGGCAAAGCACGATATATATTCGTGGTCTGGCATCGACTACGCCAAATCTGACCACGGCCGGGGTCGCCGGACTTGCACCCAATGTGGCGCTTTATCTTGACGAACAGCCGGTATCACAGCCGGGCCGTAATCTCGATGTCTACGCAGCCGATCTCGAGCGTGTGGAAGTATTGTCTGGACCGCAGGGCACGTTGTTCGGCGCCAGCTCGCAAGCGGGCACAGTGCGTTTGATCACCAACAAGCCCGTTCTCGGGCAGTTCCAGGCAAAGGTTAAGTCTGGCCTCGCTTTCACAAAAAGCGGTGATCCGAGCTACAATATCGAAGCCATGGTCAATATCCCGGTTACCGATAGCTTCGCTATCCGCGCTGTCGGTTATTACGACAATAAGGGCGGCTATATCGACAATGTTGCCGGAACCCGCAGCACTGCTGACAGCGCTCGTTTCCGTGCTGCCGGCACGGTACGCGACAATGGCGTCCCGGTAAGCGCCTCTCGCGACGGCTTGCAGTCGGGCGCTGATTTGTCCGGCGTCAATTTCATATTGGCGGACAATTCAGCTCTGGCAGAGAAGAATTTCAACGATACGCAATATCTCGGTTTCCGGGTCGGCGGCAAATATGAATTCTCCAATGACTGGAGCCTGACCGTGGCCCATGCCCGTCAGGGGCTGGATTCCGATGGCGTTTTCTTTGAAGATCCAACACTCGGTGATTTGCAGATCGAACGCTTCGAACAGGATGAAATCAAGGATGATTTCAGCAATACCAGCTGGACCCTGGAAGGCCGTATTGGCGCATTGGAACTGGTTTACACCGGTGCTTATACCAAGCGCGAGACAACGCAGCGGGTTGATTATTCGGACTATCTGTTCGTTGGCCAATATCTGCCATATTATATCTGCGACGGTTCGGTTTCCTATCCGGGCGGCGCTCCTACAGGAACGTGCCAGGCGCCGAATCTTCTGGTAAATTCGCGGACAGAGACGGAAGTGATGACGCATGAGCTGCGTTTCAACACTCCGGCAGACTATCCGCTGCGATTGACCGCAGGCGGTTTTTATAGCGATCTAGAATTGTCGGAACGCAATGACTTCACCTATCCCGGTAGCACAGCGATTGATCTGTTCGGCGGCTCTTTCCCACCCAACTTTTCGCAGCCGAATGTTTTCAATACAGACACAGGAGCCTATCCGGCAGGCGTAATATTCCGCAATGACGTGCGTCGGACCGACAAGCAGTTCGGCCTGTTTGGCGAAGCGACATATGATATTTCTGATCAGTTTGCGATCACCCTGGGTGCGCGCTATTATGATGTAGAAGTTGATCTGGAAGGCAGCGCCAATTCTTCTTTCTGTAACTCCAGCGGCGTTGATGAAAATGCTTTTGGTACCAATATCAGCGACCTCTATGATGGTGATGGCAGCTTTACCTTCATCGGTAGTTGTAATGATGCCCTCCGCCAGACGTTTACACAGGGTCAGACAGTCGCCGAAATCCAGGCTGCCGGATTGAGCCAGGCGCAGGCGCAACAAGTGTTCAACTCGCTGAGTGCTCCGGACAAGGCGGCAACAGACGGCTTTATCTTCAAAGCCAATCTGACATGGACGCCGACGGATGATTTGCTGTTCTATGCAACTTATTCCGAAGGATTCCGTCCAGGCTTGCTGAACCGACCGGGCGGCGCGCAAAGTCCGGGTGGCTTTACCGTCCCGTTCGCGCTCGAAACCGATGATGTAACCAATTATGAAATCGGCTGGAAAACGTCGCTCTTCGACAACCAGCTGCGGTTCAACGGTAGCGCCTTCTTTGTCGATGTGCAGAATTTGCAGACCACGATCTTCGACACTAGCATCACCAATTTGTTCTTCTCGGACAATGCGGCGAATGCCGAGATCCGGGGTATCGAGGCGGATATTACGATCGCGCCTTATTCCATCGACGGTCTGACGATCAGTGCGGCTTTCTCCATATTGGATACCGAGATTACCGACGTCCTGACGCCAACCAATGACGTGATCGAAGGACGCAGTCTCGCTTATGCGCCGAGTTTTCAAGGCAATATACGGGCGCGCTACGAATGGGAGGCTTTTGGTGACTGGACGGCGCATATCCAGCCACAGGTCACATATTCCGCTTCGTCGGCGACCGACATCATCGAGATCAACCGGATCACGTTGGACAGTTGGACAACCTTCGGGCTTACCGCCGGTGTGACGGACAGAAGCTGGTCATTCGAAGTCTTCGGCGAAAATCTGACCGACGAACGGGCCGAGATCAGCGGCAGTTTCGTTTATGATCGTGCGCGGATAACGGTTAATCGCCCGCTAACCGTGGGCGCACGCGTTTCCTTCGCCTATTAAGATGTGTAAACGCTGGGGGAGGCTTTCCGATTGGAGAGCTTCCCCTGCTATTAAGGACTGCAAGCCGAGAATAGATGTCTGAAACTGGTCCTGATATCGAAGAACAGTTGAAACTGGCGCGCGCTCAAATGTACGAGGGGCGGTTCGAGGCTGCGCTGGGTTTGGCGAAGACTGTTTTGCACAACGATACAGAAAATATCGACGCGCTCTATATCAAGGCGGTTTGCGAACGCTACCTGGGGCATTTCGACACCGCCCTTGCGAGCATCGACCTGCTGAAGACCCTGTCTCCCGATTTTGGGCGGGCTCATCAGGAAGAGGGCCATATTTCCAAGGCCAGGGGCGATTTCGAAAGCGCAATGATCGCCTATCGCCGTGCCTGCCAGTGCAATCCGGTGTTGCAGGCGAGCTGGAAAGCCCAAGCCGAGATACTGGAAAGCTCGGGGCGCCGTGAAGCCGCGAGAGAAATGCGCGGTCAGGAACAGCGCATTGCCAATATGCCCAAGCCATTGGTGGCGATAGCGCACCTCTTATATG
>JBALUX010000055.1:0-15893 GCA_036963725.1 Parasphingorhabdus sp.
CCAGATTCATGGGAGTGCTCCTTGGTCAGAATTTGGCCGGACTATAAGCTGAAAACCGCCGGAAACAAGCAATTAACCGAGCAATTAAGCTGACGCTACGGCAAGCGCCGATCGGCGCGATCGAACCTTCTATTCCTCGGCAGAAAACTTGTCCTTGCGTCGCCGCCCAAATCTCATGCTGCGCTCCAGCCGGGCGCGCAACGCGGTATAATAAGCCTCTAGGAAGATCCGCTCGTCACCGCTGCCCGGTTCCCAGCCGATTTTCTGGCAGATAGAAGCGGCAACCTTTTCCAGCGCATCATCCTGATCGCTGCGCAAGACATTCTCCAGCGTCTGCAATTCATATTCGCCATAGACCGACAGATCTGCATCGGAAAATTGATAGCGTGCAGTCGGCGCGGGCCCATCGGACGCCGCCGCCGCCGAGGGCGCGACTATATCTCCAAGATTCTTTTTCACATTCTGGATCACCCAGGTTCCGGCGATCACGTCGCCGCCGCGCAGCCGATCCCTGTTGAACAGCGGGAAGAGCATGAACATCAGCACCCAGAGAAGCCCCGCCCAGGCGGTGAGATCGACCAGTGAACCACCGGCTTCAACCGAGCCCAGAAATGACAGAGGAAGAAACAGTTCAACGGTACGGACGATATTGCGCGCGATAACCGCTTCTGCGGTCAGGCGGCTTCCGTCCCGGCTAGCCACCCGGATACCGACCGCCCTTTTCCCCCAGGTGGCGGACTTGTGCCCCAGTTCGAAATAGATGAAATAGCCGTTCAACAGCAGAAAATTTGTTATGAAATACACAATGGTGATCAATCCCATTGGCCCATCCGAACCAGAAAAAGCCGCTCCCCCCATCACGAATAGAACCGCTAAGGCCTGGCATAAAAGAGCGACCAAAATGGAGATAAGCTGTATTATCACCAGATCCAGCAGCAGCGCCCCCGCCCTTGCCCCCGCTGCGGCGATCGTGACATTCAGCGCCACACCTTCCGGGGTGACCATGATCCGGTCCAGCTTCGGATTGGCGGAATGACGGATCCACGGTTCGACGGCTTTGCTCCCGCTCATGCGTCTGGCCCCCGCCGTTCCCGGCCAAAGCCGATGAAATAGACCAGCCACAGCACCAACATGCCGCCGCCAACGCCAAAGCGAGCGGCGGTATTGTTGATCAGCTGACGGCCGAAGCCTTCGAGCAGGCCAGCGCAGATCAGCATGACGATGACCCCGGCCATGACCAGAGCGGCCCTCTTGCCCGCATCGCTGGCCGCCTTGAGATGCGATTTGGCACCCGGAAAGGCGATCGAGCGGCCGACATGAATTCCGGCAGCGCCAGCCAGCAGGATGGCAAACAGCTCGGTCGTTCCGTGGATCGAAAGCCAGCCGACAAAATCAACCGTCAGCCCCCGCTGGGCAAATACCCAGAGCATCGCGCCGAGCAGCGCCATATTGTGAATCAGCAGCAATATGCTGGGGATGGCAAAGGCAAAACCCAGCGCAAAGGCAAGCAGCGCGACCTGCGCATTATTGCTGAACAGAAATGCGGCGAACACAGCGAGGCCGCCTTCATCCTGCGCACCGAAAAGTGTCCCGCGCAGGGCTTCTTCGCTCGCCCCCGGCACCCGGGCATCCATGAAATTTCCCGGTACCAGCGCGTAGAACCAGTCACTGTCGCCTGCGACCAATATATAGCCGATCACCGCGCCCGCGATCATCACTAGCAGGGCAACCCAGATATCAAATTGGATTGCCCGGACCGCCCTGCTCCAGCCGCCGCCGAAAAAGCTGCCCAGCCAGCGGCCGAAACTGCTCTGCGTGCCATAGACCATGAAATAGGAGCGCAGCGCCAATCCCTCGAGATAGTCGATCAGGCCAGCATCGAGCGAATTTTCTCGCGCGATCGAAAGGCTAGACAACAGCGTCCGGTATAGCGTCGGCAGCGCAAGCACGTCATCATCCGACAGGCGGCGGGCCTTGCCCTTCTCCATTTTGGTAACAATCTCTTCCAGCCGGATCCAGTCCGCTTCCCGTTCCAGCCGGAAGCGGTCGCTGCGCAGCACCGCGGCGTTCAGGGCTTGCTCGCTGCTCACAGGCTGCCCCGCCTTTTGATGTTGAGATAGGCGTTGATCAGCCGCGTTCCGATATCCTGATGCGCGCCTTCGATCACGTCGATACCCATATGCCGGAGTTTGGTCAGCACCAGATTTTTCTGATCGAGGAGATTTTGCGCCGTCACCGCCCGCGCGACATCCTCCGCGCTCTCCGGAGCTTTGTCGATAATCCCGGTCAGTTCCCGGTCCTGCAATATCACGAACAGCACCAGATGCTTGTCGATCAGCCGCGCCGCCGCCTCGAGCATCAGATCCGCTGCGGTCGGGTCGGTAAAGTCGGTAAAAATGATGATCAGCGAGCGCCGCTGCAACCGGCTCTGCAAGGTCGACAGCGCCAATGTATAATTGCTCTCCTGATGTCGGTAATCGATGCTCGCGGCTTCCCGCTGCAGCCTGAAGAAATTGCGGCTGCCCGAGAGGAAAGGCGTCGACAATTCGGGTTTCGCGGCAAAGCTGAACAGGCTGGTCCGGTCCCCTGCCTTCAGCGTGATATAGGCGGTCAGCAGCGCTGCCGACACGGCCCGGTCGATACGCGGCAGGCCGTCAATCGGCTCGCACATGGCCGAACCGCAATCCAGCGCGAACACGATCTGGTTGTTCCGCTCGGCGTCATATTCCTTGGCCAGCAATTTGCTGTGCCGCGCCGATCCTTTCCAGTCGATGCTGCGCCGGTCCATGCCAGGCTGATATTCTGACAGCGCTTCAAACTCGCTGCCCTCACCCCGGATTTTGCGGGCGAGCAGACCGAAGACAGAATCGCGCAGGAACATCTGGATCGTCGGACTGCGGATCGCCGCAATATTCGGCATCACCGCCACGCTCTGCGTGCTTTGTTTCTGGATCTGGCGCCAGGCCAGTCCAAGCGGCCCTTTCCATCTCAGCCAGAGCCTGCCGATCTCCGCGGTCCCGCGGCGGACAGGAACGATAGTGGTCTGACCGGAAAAGGCACCACCTGCCAAGTGGTTGCGTTCCAGTGCAAAGGCAACCGCTCCATCTTCCGCCAGGCGCTCGTCCAGTCCAAGATTGCCCGAGAGGTTGCGCGGCGCGATCCCGCCGGAAAATTCCGCCGCCAGCGCCAGCTGCAGCGGAGCGCCGATTTCGGCGCTATTGGCCACCGCCAGCCGCACATCATCGGCCTTGGCAGCGACCAGCCCGTCGAGCAGGAGCAGGAGCAGCAACATTAGTGCCCAGGCGGCGCCGATCGCCCATAGAGCCGGGACGATTGCCGCCAGAATAGCGGCTATCGGTGCACCCAGCGCAATGAGCCAGATGGCCCGTCCGGTCGGGTAGAAATTCAACGGGGCGCTTCCGTCCGTTCCACCAGCCCGTTGATAATGCTATCGATCTGGCGACCTTCAATCTCGGCGGCCGGAGACAATATCGTCCGGTGGCGCAACACCGAAGGGGCCAGCGCCTTGACATCATCGGGAACGACATAGTCACGGCCGGAGATTGCCGCGCGGGCGCGGGCGGCATGGGCCAGCATGATCGCGGCGCGCGGACTGGCACCATTTTCCAGATCAGACGTTTCGCGGGTCGCCCGGATCAGCCGCACCACATAATCGACAACATCCTCGACCAGCTTCACCGTCTGAACGGCTTCCGTCGCAGCGGTCAGCGTCGCACTATCGACCTGCTGCTCTATGCCGAAGTCATTCGCCGCCGGCGCGCCGATCCGCGCGCCATATTGGCTGACGATCCTTTTTTCTTCCTCTACATCCGGATATTCGATCAGCAGTTTGAACAGAAACCGGTCGAGCTGCGCCTCGGGCAGCGGATAGACGCCCTGCTGCTCGATCGGATTCTGGGTGGCAACCACCATGAAGCGCGGACTGAGTGCGTGAGTCTCGCCATCGATGGTCACCGACCGTTCCTGCATCGCCTCGAGCATCGCCGCCTGGGTTTTTGGCGGCGTGCGGTTGATTTCGTCAGCGAGCAGCAGATCGCAGAAGATCGGACCGCGGGTCAGGGTGAAATTGCTGGTCTGGAAATTGAACAGATTGGATCCGATAATGTCCCCGGGCATTAGATCGGGGGTGAACTGGATGCGTCCGAAATCTAGGCCGAGAGTTGCAGAAAAACATTGCGCCAGAAAGGTCTTGGCCGTGCCCGGCGGTCCTTCCAGCAGCACATGGCCGGACGAGAACAGCGCGATCAGCAGATGGTCGACAATCTCTTCCTGCCCGATAATCGCCTTGGCCACCTGTCCGCGGATGTTGTCCGCCAGCGTCTTCAGTTCGTCGATGTTCATCCGATAAATTCCTTTTTCCAGGCGTAGAGGGCCGCGGCCCCGTCGGCGATGTCTTGTGGTTTGCTGGCGCGAACGAGCTGGTGGTACAAGGCGGAGAAACGGTTGCCTTCGTTCTCGCCCAGTTCATCCAGCTTGTCATGGATTTCCTGTTCACTCGCCAGCGGGCTGATTCCGACCGCCTCCGCCGATTGCGCGCGGATCATTTCGGCATAGGGATCCGTCACCAGATAGCCGCGCTGCATCCGGGTGATAAAGGCGGCGCTGTTATTGACCAGCGCGGTTTTGCCAAAGTCCACGCTGCGTTTCTCCCGGATCGGCGGTCCGAAGCGGTTGAAGGCCATCCAGGCCGCAGCCAGTGCTGCCGTAATCAGGCAAATGGTGGCCGAAAGAAATGGCGGTTTGAACGCCAGGGTCAGCAAATTTGTCGCGCTACCCAGACCGTTGAAGGTCAGATCGAATGTCACGCCGCCGTCGCTGGCCGTCGAAGCCGCCTTGATCAGCGCAAGGGCGTGGCGCGCGGTCGACTTGTCGGCCATACCGGCATTGTTGAGCAAATCCGCATCGGCGACAATCACTACCGGATAAAAGTCCTCGTCTATCTCGTCTTCATCGGTGATGTGCGATTCATCGAGTCTGTCCAGCTGCGCATAGACGCCGCCATCATCGAGATAGGCGACCAGCGCGCTTCCGGACGACGGCCCCCGGACGATGGTGCGAATGGAATCGCCTTTGATGCTGACCGGCATTTCCGGCGTTTTCACGCGTCCGCCGACCGCCGAAGCCATGAGCCTGCCGGGACGAGCCTTGTTATCAACCGAGATGCTGACGTCGGCCAGATCCTCCAGCATTTCCTCGCCCGGATCCCCGCCCCACAGATCTCCGCGCAACATCCAGCCCTTTTTCAGCTTCTCGCTTTTGCCGACCTGCCATTTCGGCAAGATGATCATCGTCGGTCCGACATAGGAACGCTGCTGGACAATAGCGTCAATTTCTTCGGCGGGTATAAACGGTCCGGGCGTCAGGATCAGCAGCCCCTCGTCATCCATGCCCGCCGGGGAGCGCGAATATCGCACCGGCACGCCGGTTTTTTCGAGCAGATTGGCAAGCGCCTTGTAGCCGACAATGCTGTTGGACGCGCCGTGCGCATCGCCGTTCTTGCCGGACGCCAGCGGGTCCCCCATGCCGAGCCCGTACAGCAGGGCGATAAAAGCCGCGAAGCTGACCGCGAACATGACCATGATTGTCGTGCGCTGAAAGGGATTGGCCTGGACGCTCATCCGTTCGCCGCCACCCGCCAGGTTTCCCTGAGCGCAAAACCGGCATAGGCATCCCGGGATTCCCGCCAGCCTGTCTCGTCAATCGGCAGGGCCGCAAACAGGCCACGCTCGACCTGGCCGGCGATCACCGCAAACATCGCGCGCGAGGCGTCCGGCAGGCTGTCGAAACGTTCGATCTCGCGCGACGTGCTGGATGGTCGCAGCAGGTCCGGGCGATGTTTTTCGATATCGGCGATGCTGCGGTGGAGCAGCAAGCGGACCGCCTCGTCAAATTGTCCGATGGCGGCCAGCGCCTCTGCCTCCGCCAGCAACTCGCGGGCATCATCCTGAGCGGGCTGCCAGGTTTCTTCGGTCACCGGCTTTCGCCCGCGCCATTGCTCGACATAGGGGGCCAGAATTATCCAGACCAGCGTCAGCACACCCGCGGCCAGCAACAGCAGCAACAATATCCGCAATATCGGCCATGCCGCCGCAAATGCTTCCGTCACCGGCATGAGCGCTTCGCCCAGCCATTTGAGGAAATCCAGCCACCATTGCGGCCAGACCGGCGGCTGGGGTGCAGGGGTTGGTGTGAACTGGACATTCGCATCGGCGCGAACGTCATCCCAGGCCAGGTCGAAAGAAGCGGTGTTACTGTCACCCTGTACCTGTGCGTCCGTTGCCACAATGAAGATGTCGCAGAAACAACCGGATCGGGCAAGTGCCAAGATCGTTGTTTTGTTAAGCTTTACGTCCCTTGCAATTTGTGACAACTTGATCCGACAACGACAAGAGGGGGATATGAGATGGCCGATACAGCAGAGCATCTGGATATTGGACGGGTCCTGAATAACACATTTGGTGTTATCATGCGCAATCCGCTGATTTTTCTCGGCCTTTCATTCCTGATTGTCGCTCTGCCACAGGCCCTTGTTCAACTGGCCACCGGCGCTGCAACCGCAAGCAGCGATCCGGATGCGATGATGGCGATGTTCAGTTCCCCGTCCATGATTGCCGCATCCGCAGGTGGATGGCTGCTGGTCATGATATTATCGATTTTGCTGCAGGCCACGTTCATTATCGCCACGGTCAAGGACCTCAATGGACAACCGGTCAGCCTGGGCGATTGCATCGGCCAGGCGATCGGCAAATTATTGCCTTTGATCGGTCTCGGCATATTGATGACATTGGGCATAATGGCCGGCATGATATTGCTGATCATCCCGGGCCTGATATTGGCGCTGATGTGGATTGTAGCCTCACCCGTGATGATGGCCGAAGACAAGGGGATCATCGATTCCCTTAAGCGCAGCGCCGAATTGACCAAGGGGTCCAAACGCTGGATCGTGCTCCTGTTCGTGGTTTACATCATTCTCTCGTCTATATTGGGCATGCTCATGATACCGTTTGTCTTTGCCGGTCCCATAGCCGTCATGCTCGTCGGGCTGGTCATCAACACGCTTACCGGCGCCATACAGGGTACAGGGATTGCTGCGGTCTATGTTGATCTTCGTATAGTGAAAGAAGGCGGCGATACCGATGCACTGGCCGACGTATTTGCCTGACCTGCAACAATCGGGTTGTGCCAGCCAACAGGCATGTTGGCTTATGCGGCATATCTGCCTATAGGTTGCATATTGCTATTTAATCATCCGGGTGAAATTTCCATGATCAAGCTGAACGTCAACGGTCAGGCCAAAGAGGTCGATGCCGACCCGGCGACACCGATATTGTGGGTCGTGCGCGAGAATCTGAACATGCCCGGCACCAAATTCGGTTGCGGCATCGCGCAGTGTGGCGCTTGCACCATACATCTCGATGGGCAGCCGGTCCGGAGTTGCTCGACGCCGATTTCCGCTGCCGAGGGCAAGAGCGTTACAACCATCGAAGGCATTGCCGGCGAAGACGGCACATTGCACAAGGTCCAGCAAGCCTGGATCGAAGCACAGGTCCCGCAATGCGGCTATTGCCAATCCGGACAGATCATGTCGGCTACCGCGCTGCTCGAAAAAAATCCCCGGCCGACCGACGCGCAGATCGACGAAGCCATGGCCGGCAATGTCTGTCGCTGTGGCATGTATGGCCGGATTCGGACAGCGATCAAGGCTGCCGCGGGCATCGAACAACCCGCGAAAGTGGAGGCGTAGATCATGGGCAAATGGTCAAGACGCGCGTTCATCGGCGCCGGCGTTGCAGCCGGTGGTGCTCTGGTTGTCGGCGTTGCCGTCCGTCAGGGCAATCCGATCGACAAGCTGAGCCCGCTACTCACCAATGGCGAGAATGAGCAACTGCTCAATGCCTGGGTGAAGGTCGATACCGACAATATCGTCACCGCCGTCATCCCGCATGTCGAAATGGGTCAGGGCGTATATACCGCATTGGCGCAGATGCTGGCGGACGAGATGGATGCCGACTGGAACAAGGTGCGGATCCTCGAAGCGCCCGCCGACATGCAATATGTATCCGATTCGATTGCCCGCGATTTTCTGGCGCCCGACCTTCAGGTTCCGGCATGGTTCGAACCGACAGTCGCAGGCGGCATATTGGAACTGGCACAGGCAATGGGTCTACAGTTCACCGGCGGCAGCTATTCCGTACGCGCCACCGGCCAGCGTGCGATGCGCACCGCCGGCGCCGCAGCCCGCGAAATGCTGGTGGCGGCAGCAGCAAGCGAATGGCAAGTTCCGGCCAGCGAAATTGCCACGGCGGACAGCATGATTTCGCACGCCAAGAGCGGCAAGTCCGAACCCTTCGCGAAATTCGCCCTTGCCGCAGCCGAGCAAAGCCTGCCGGCCAAGCCGAAGCTGAAATCACCGGAAAATTACAAGATCATGGGCCAGCCGATGGCCCGTCACGATATTCCGGCAAAAGTCGATGGCAGTGCGGTTTTCGGCATTGATGCCGATGTCCCGGGGATGAAATATGCGGCGGTCAAGGCCCCTCCGGTCATCGGCGCTACGGTTGAATCCATGGATGCAAGCACCGCCAAAACCATGCCCGGCGTGCTGCAGATCCTCAACATGGGCGATTTTGTCGCCGTGGTTGCTGATGGCTATTGGCAGGCGCAGCAGGCGCTCAACAGTATCAACGCCCAATATAGCAAAACCGAAGCCGACGACCTTGATCTGGATGCGATCTTCGCCCGCTACGCCACCTCTCTTGACGAAGCCGGTGAAGATGGCGGCGATATGCAGACCGAAGCAGGCGATGTCGCGAAGAGCTTTGCCGGTGCGGCGACCAAGGTCGAAGCCGAATATAAAGTACCGTTCCTTGCTCACGCGACGATGGAGCCGATGAACTGCACCGCTTGGGTGCGCGACGGAAAATGCGATGTATGGTCGGGTCATCAGGCTCCGGTCAATGCACGCCAGACAGCGGCCGATGCCGCCGGGCTCGCGTTCGAGGATGTGACTTACCACAACGCCTATCTCGGCGGCGGCTTTGGTCGCCGTTCGACAAGCGATTATATCACCATGGCGACGCGGATCGCCAGCGCAACCGGCTATCCGGTCAAGATGATCTGGTCGCGCGAAGAAGACACCGCGCAGGACCATTACCGGCCTTCGGCAACCAGTCGTTTCCGGGGCGGGCTCGACAAGGATGGCAAGGCGGTCAGCTGGAACAATATCCACACCCACCTGTTTGATCCTGCAGATGCGCCAACCATACCCTATTACAACATCGCCAGTCACAAGATTCGCAAAGTCGACGTGCCGATGCATCTCCGCTTCGGCCCCTGGCGTTCGGTCGATCACAGCCAGCACGGTTTCTTCATCGAATCCTTTGTCGACGAAATGGCCGATGCCGCCGGCAAGGATGGCTATGCCTTCCGTCAGGAGCTGCTGGCGGAATCGCCGCGCCATTTGAAAGTGCTCGACACCGCCGCGAGAATGTCGGGCTGGGGCAGCGCGTTGCCGGAAAAACATGGGCGGGGGATCGCCTTTGTGCCGTCTTTCGGGTCGATCGTCGCGCAGGTCGCCGAAGTCGATATGAGCGGCGCCAAGCCGAAGGTGACCAAAGTCTTTGTCGCGGCCGATCCCGGATTCGTCATCAACCCCGACGGTTTTACCGCGCAGATGGAAAGCGCGATTGTCTATGGCCTGACTGCAGCGCTTTATGGCGAGATCACGATCAAGGGCGGCTCGGTCCAGCAAAGCAATTTCCACGACTATCCGATGTTGCGGATCGACGAGATGCCCGAGGTTGAAGTGATATTGATCAACGGCGATCACGAACGTCTGGGCGGTGGTGGTGAACCTGGCCTGCCGCCGATTGCGCCCGCTGTCACCAACGCGATTTTTGCCGCCACCGGTACGCGGATTCGCGAACTGCCTTTGTCCAAACATAGCTTTGCCTGATCGGAGTCGAGACATGACCACCGTGCGAAAACTTGCCTGCCTTTCCGTTTTCCTGCTCGCCGCCTGTGGCGCCGATCCGGCGCCGGGACCGGTGGAGCAGATCATCGTTCGCGAACCCGGAGCGGCACCGGCAGTCACTCTCGCCACCGCAGATGCCAATGCCGACGATCCGGCCAGTGCGCTGCTCGCCGAAGGCAAAGCTGCCTTCGCCAATTGCTCCGCCTGCCACAGTCTGGAAAAGGGCGCGCCCAATGGCGCCGGTCCCAATCTCTTCGGGATCGTCGGCGCTGCGGCAGCAGCGGTCCCCGGCTTTTCCTATTCGGACGCATTGAAGGGCTCCGGCATCACCTGGACAGCCGCAGAACTGGATAGCTTCATCGCCAATCCAGCGGCAAAAGTTCCCGGCACGACGATGGTTGCCGGAGCAATCGCAGACCCGGCCAAACGTCAGGCAGTGACCGCCTATATCGAAAGCGTGACCGCCAATTGAACGAACATTCCGGCATCATGCTGGCATTGCTGGCGGCCGGGCAATCCCGCCGCTTTGGTGATCAGGACAAGCTCGGCGCGTTGCTTGGCGACAAGATGCTTGGCCTGCATGCAGCCGGGACCGGGGCAGGCATGCCCTTCTCGCAAAAGCTGGTCATCGCTTCACCAGAGCATGATTGCGCGGCGCAATGGAGCGAACTGGGATACCGGGTGATCGCCAATGAAGACGCCAGCCAAGGTCAGGCGACTTCTGTCAGGCTCGCCGCTGCCCACGCCGTCGAGGCAGGAGCCAGCGCGCTGTGCATCATGCTGGCCGACATGCCTTTCTTGACAGGTGACCATCTAAGCAAGCTGATCGAAAACTTTGAACAAGCGGGCGAGACAAATAGCGTGGCGTCGGCGCGCAACGGACAGGCGATGCCGCCGGCAATATTTCCGTCCGGCGCGCTGGAAAGCTTATTGAAGCTGACAGGCGACGCCGGCGCTCGAATGCTGCTGGCGGACGCCCTGCTGGTGGCGGGCGATGATCAGCTTCTGATCGACATAGACACGCCGGAAGATCTGGCGGAAGCCAACAGGAGCTTCCGGTAATTCGATTGGCGGCTTGCCGAAAAGCAGTCAGTCGCGGTCCAGCCGCTGCCCCAGTTTCACGAAAAACACGATCAGGAAGGGCACCAGCAGGAAGGACAATACGACCTTGGCCGACCCCTGACCGAGCAGCAATTGTCCGATTGGTCGTTCGCCGTAAAAGGCAATGGTGATAAAAATAAGCGTATCAACAATCTGCGACAGGGCACTGGCAATCGCCGCGCGCAAGGCGAGCATCCGACCTTTCATCGATGCCAGCCGGGAGAAGATATAGACGTTGAGAAACTGCGATACGCCATAAGCGATGATCCCGGCGAACATCAGCCGTGCGCCCTGCTCCAATATGATCGGAAAGGCTTCTTTCGCCGGTTCGTACATGCCCGGATCGGTCGGCAACGCCAGCACGATCTGGATGAGGACGATGGCGGTGATCAGCGGCACGAAGCCCAGACGCACCAGACGGTTCGCGACATCCCGGCCATGCAGTTCGGCCACCGAACTGGACAGGACCACCAGCAACAGGAACGGGAAAATACCCGCCTCCACCGCGAGGGGACCGATCGCGACCTGCTTCGCGCCCAATATTCCGGCGATACAGGTCATGCCACCATAGAGCACGGCAAAGACAAACAGGGATCGCGGGATGAGGTTGGTTTTCAATGTTTCGGTCATCGCGATTGCCTAGCGCGAACGGCGGCGAAAAAAAAGAAATAGTCACAAGTGTGATTTTTTCTATAGGGGAAAGAATATCGAAAGCAGCAGATCGCGGCCCCTTGTGTCGCGCGATCGGGGGACAATTTGCAGAGACTGGCAGTTTATTGTGGCGCCAATGCCGGGCAAGACCCGGCCTATGCCGAATCGACAATATTGCTCGGCAAGACCATGGCCGCGCGCAATGTCGAGCTGGTCTATGGCGGCGGCAGGCTCGGCCTGATGGGGATTATAGCCGATACCGTGCTTGCCGAGGGTGGCCGGGTCCATGGCGTGATTCCGGAGATGCTGAAGGATCTGGAAGTCGCGCATACCGGTGTCACGGAGCTGCACATTGTCCAGAATATGCACGAACGCAAAGCCAAGATGACCGATCTGACCGATGCCTTTGTCGCCTTGCCGGGCGGTGTCGGCACGATGGACGAACTGTTCGAGGCCTGGAGCTGGAACGCGCTCGGCTATCATAACAAGCCCTTCGCCATCCTGAACATCGGCGGCTACTGGGATTCGCTGATCGATTTTCTCGACAAAATGTCGGAACAGGGTTTCGTCTCCGCCGAACGGCGCAAGCATCTGATCGTCTCCGACGATATCGACGACTGCCTCGACCGCCTCGCCGCCGCCTGCAATACAGAGACCGGCAGCTTTACGTGGTGAGCCGGATCCGAACCGCAATATTGACTGGAAGAGTTTGATGATACCGATCCTGACAAGCCTTGCCGGCATGGCATTGATCCTGCTGATCGCCTTCGGCCTTTCGACCGGACGGAAAAATATCCGCTTCCGCGTCGTCGGAGCGGCTTTCGCGATGCAGGCCGGGATTGCCGTGATCGTGCTTTACATTCCTGCCGGAAAACGGATCATCGAGGCGATGGCCTTCGGCGTGTCCAATCTGCTCGGCTATGCCTCGGCCGGCACCAATTTCATCTTCGGCCCGCTCGCCGATCCATCGATTGGCGGCAATAGCTTCGCGATTGCCGCGCTGCCCGTGATCATTTTCTTCTCGGCGCTGATCTCGATTCTCTATTATCTCGGCATCATGCAGTTCATCATCAAATGGGTCGGCGGCGGCATCCAGAAAATTACCGGCATCTCCAAAGTCGAATCGCTTTGCGCTGCGGCGAATATCTTCGTCGGCCAGTCCGAATCGCCGCTGGTCATCCGTCCCTATCTCGCCAGCCTGACCCAGTCGCAGTTGTTCACCGTGATGAGCGTCGGCATGGCCGGTGTCGCCGGCACGATCCTCGCCGCTTATGCCGCAATGGGTATCCGCATCGACTATCTGCTCGCCGCCGCCTTCATGTCGGCGCCCGGCGGAATCCTGATGGCCAAGATCATCATGCCGGACAATCCCGAAGACCCCGCTCCCGAAGAGCTGGTGGTTACTGTTGAATATGAAGAGGAAAAGCCCGCCAATATCATCATGGCAGCCGCCATGGGCGCACAAACCGGTGTCAAACTGGCAGTCGCGGTCGGCGCGATGGTGCTCGCCTTTGTCGCGCTGGTCGCGATGGCCAATGGCTTGCTCGGCGGCATTGGCGGCTGGTTCGGCATGCCGGATCTCAGCTTCCAGATGATCATCGGCTATATTTTTGCCCCGATCATGTTTCTGCTCGGCGTCCCGTGGAACGAGGCCCTCGGGGCAGGCGGCCTGTTCGGCACCAAGGTCGTGCTCAACGAATTTGTCGCCTTCATCGAACTGGGCAAGATGCAGGACGGCATTTCGCCGCTGACCAATGCCATTGTCATTTTCGCCCTTTGCGGCTTCGCCAATTTCAGCAGCATTGCCATCCAGCTTGCTGTGACCGGCGGCCTTGCGCCCAACCAGCGCCCGGTCATTGCCCGGCTCGGCCTGCGCGCGCTGGCGGCAGGGTCGCTCGCCAATCTGATGAGCGCGGCGCTTGCCGGCATATTGCTATCGCTCGGCTGATTCATCCCGATTGACAAAGAAGCACGAGAGCGCATTTTAAGAACATGACCCAGAACCCAGACACATTGGCCGCCGTTTCGCTCGCCATGGCGGACGAAGACAGCGACGCTTTCGCCGAACGGATCGGTCGCAGCTTCTCCGACTGGGGCTTTGCCGTGGTTTCCGACCATGGCATTCCCGCAGCACTGATCGAGCGTGCAGAAGCGATGTCGCGCGCCTTTTTCGCGCTGCCCGATGACGTGAAACGGTCCTATCATATCGCCGGCGGTGGCGGTGCTCGCGGATATACGCCTTTCGGCACCGAGAGCGCCAAGGATAGCAACATCAGCGATCTCAAGGAATTCTGGCATATCGGCCGCGACCTTCCAACCGGCCATGCTTTCGAACCCTTCATGCCGCCGAATATCTGGCCACAGGAACTCGACGGATTTCGCGAGACCTATCTCGAGATGTTTGCCGCCTTCGACAAGGCCGGGGCTCGTATCCTCGAAGCCATTGCCCGCTTCCTCGGACTGGCCCCCGATTTCTTCGTGGATACGGTACGCGATGGCAATTCGGTGATGCGGCTAATCCACTATCCGCCGGTGCCGGAAGATTCACCAGCCGTCCGCGCCGCCGCGCATGAGGATATCAACACGATCACCTTGCTGATCGGCGCCGAAGAGGCCGGGCTCGAATTGCTCGACAAAAATGGCAACTGGCGAGCTGTAACTCCGAAAGCGGGCGAGCTGGCGGTGAATATCGGCGATATGCTGCAGCGGCTGACCAACAACCGCCTGCCCTCGACCACTCACCGCGTGGTCAATCCGGCACCGGAACGGCGCGGTCATTCGCGCTATTCGATGCCCTTCTTCCTTCATTTCCGGCCCGACTATGCGATCGACACCCTGCCAAGCTGCATCGACGAGGCCCACCCGAACCTCTATCCCGATCCGATTACCGCGCATGACTATCTGATGCAGCGGCTGCGCGAGATCGGCCTCATATGACTCCGAAGGTGGTTGGTATCAGCGGTGGCAGCTGTTCGGGAAAAACGACACTGACCCAGAGAGTTTTTGAAGCACTCGGCCCCGATCAATGCGTGATCCTGCCACAGGACGACTATTTTTTCGGTCTCGGCGATGCGCCGGAAGGCAAGGGCGGACCCAATTTTGATCACCCCCATGCGGTTGATTTTGACCAGATGTGCGCCCAGCTGACCCAGCTGAAAAACGGCAAGGCAATAGACCGGCCGCTCTATGATTTTCCTACCCACATGCCGAAGATGGAAACCGAGCGGACCGAACCGCGACCGGTGATCTTGATCGATGGCATATTGATCCTCCAGCACCAGCCATTGCGCGACCTTCTGGATCTGAGCATCTTCGTCGAGTGCGATTCCGAAACCCGTTTTGACCGGCGACTCGAACGCGACGTCCGCGAACGGGGCCGCAGCGCCCAGTCGGTACACGAACAGTTCGCCAACCAGGTCGGTCCGATGCACGACCTCCACGTCGAGCCGTCAAAGGTGCACGCAGATATCGTGATAAATTCGCAACAGTCAGAATCCACTCTCGATGAGCAATTTGAACTGGTGCTGAAGAATATTCGGTCACTAATTCAGTAGTTTAGTTAAACCCGATTGGCACGAAACAGCATATATGACGGCCACCATCCTGCCTTGGACCGACTGTGGATAAAATCTAAATGCTGCATTGCAACAAAAAATCGTTGCGGTTGAGACAAATCTGTCATTTTAGCCCCCTATTGGGACCGTGCTTTATCAAAAAGTCGATAAGGGATCGACAAAAGCAGGTTCAAAACAGTGACTGTCTTAGATGTCATCATACGGGGAAAATGATCCATGAAAATCAAATATCTTTTGGCGACTAGCGTCGTCAGCCTTTCCACAGCCGGCCTGATGGCGACGTCAGCGGCAGCTCAATCGACGGGTACCGTTGGTTTTGAAGAAGACGTGATTATCGTCACGGGTGGCCGGACCAACGATGTTGGCGGCGTGGAAATCCCGAATACGCCAAAGGCGAAGCAGGTTCTCGACGAAGAAATCATTCGTCGCCAGCGTCCTGGCCAATCGGTCAATGATATTATCAACCTCGTTCCCGGTGTCAGCTTCCAGAACAATGATCCCTGGGGTTCTTCCGGTGGATCGTTCACGATCCGCGGTTTCAGCGACGATCGCATCTCCCAGACGCTTGACGG
>JBALUX010000056.1:0-15575 GCA_036963725.1 Parasphingorhabdus sp.
GTTTAAATCGCTGATCGGTCATTGCGGCCCCATTATATGGTAGAGAAAATTAGTTGGTGATCGCACCGCGCCGCAAGTCGCGGGCCTTGGTGAGAATGATCTGTTCCAGTTTCTGCGTGGTCGCTGCCTTGACCGGTGCATCCACCCAGTTGCCGTTGGTGGCAACCTGACGGGATGCTGCGACGCGCAAGGCATCGGCGCGCAAATCCTGGTCGAGGATCGAGACATTGATCTTCATCCGCTCGCCCGGATTTTGCGGGTTCACATACCAGTCGGTCAGGATCACGCCGCCATTGCTGTCGGTCTGGGTCAGCGGCATGAAGGACAGAGCATCAAGCGAGGCACGCCACAAATAGCTGTTCACGCCGATGGTCGTGACCTGCGAAGCGGCAATGTCGGCCTGCGGCCGCTCTTTGCCACCACAAGCGGAAAGCAGAGACAATGTCAGCAGGCTAGCGGTTGCAGACCGCAGGAAGAGAGAGGTTTTGAGGCGGGACATGAAGCGCTCCTGGTTGCATTTTGCGCCGTTACGACATCCTTTTTGCAGGATTTGTTCCGGACGTGATATCTTTTCAGCGCTCTCTATAAATGCTTTGCCGCGAGGGGCAAGCATAAGCGCATGATTTGCTCTTGTGCAGCCCGGACTGAACCCCAGTTGAATGGCCGCAAAATCATCTCCGGTTCATGTTTTTTATGCTAAGCGATGAAACGATGTCCGGACAAAAGCGTAACCGAACTGCAACAGAAACACGCTAGTTTGAGAAAATCGGACAAAAACAATATGTTGACTCGTGCAGATCAGCAGATTTTGTTATATCTACGGTCAAATTAAGGGGAAGCGGCTTCATCATGACGAAAAAGGTCAGTCATTTCGGTTGGTTAGCGACGGGACTCGCGATCTCTGGCCTTGCCATGACTCCTGCTTTGGCAAAAGTCCTTTCCGGTGATGACGCAATGGTATCGCTGAAGACCCTCGGATCGATCGGTTCCTTTACCGTTGCCGGTGCCGACCCTGATCTCGTAGCCAAATATAATCTGAGCACCTTGCGTGGAAACGCGAGCTTCAAATTCACCCCATCCGGCGGTACCCGTGACGGCGAACGTTCGGTCACCGTGGTGGTTCGCCAGAAGTCGGACGCGGTCTCGATTCGCGAAAATATTCTCGCTGCTGCACCCGGATCGGGTGTGACGAGCGCGGCAAAAATTGCTCCGGTTTCTTATAGCCTCGGCACTGCAAAGGGCCTGAAGAGCTTTGCGATCCCGGTCAAGAAACTGGCCGGCAATTTGCCAGATCTTTCCGAAATCGGTGGTGAAAGACTGCTGGGCGAAGATGATAATGGCAAGAAGAGCCGTTTCAATCCGCGCATGTCGATTGATGCTTCTGCACCGATCAACGCCGCACCGCGTGCGCTGGACGCCAGCCAGAAAGATTATACGCTTGATGTCGGCGGGAGCTACTCGCTGACCCGCAATCTGGAAGTGACCGCCGGAGTCCGGATCAACAACGAGCGTGACCGGATGGCGCCTCTGACCGACAATCGTCAGGACAGCCAGGCCGTCTATGTCGGAACCCAGTTCCGCTTCTAATAATCCCGATTTAGCGTAAAGCGTCGATCGCGGCCCAGCCGTGGGTCATGTGATTTTTGCGCGCCCGGTAGCGGCACCCATTCATCCCGCCCAAATATATCACTGCGCCCTGGCATAATGCGGCAAGATGCCGCGTCTGTAAGGGACTCAATGGCCGCTGGCCCGGATGCGACCGGGTGGCGAAAACCGGTGACAGAAAATAAAGGTCCGCACCGACGCGGTTGGCCTGCTGGATTTCTCCGGCATCATGAACCGGGACGCTGTGCAGCAATCCGCCCATCACGGGCCGCCGCGTCCGGCCATGCACGCCATCGGCGCGCCAATGTCGGGCCAATGAAGGTGATCCGGCCAAAAACAATATATGTCCCCGCTGACGAGCGAGCCTCTTGATAGTTTCAAACCGCGCTCGCCGCGAGTCTTCCGGCAAATGATAATGGCGGAAGACGATCCCGCTACCCCGCTTCATTCGCCGGACGGATTGCTCGAGAGAGGCATCATTCCGCTCGTCGGTAAACAGCCATATCTGCGGCAGGATCAAACCTGTCTGGTCGGGCAGGAGGGGGCAGGGCTGGTCTCGCAACATAAGCAGGCCTATAGACGCAAGCTTGGCGAAAGAGAATGATTGAGAGAGATCCACCCTTGGCAAACCCACCACTCGAAGACATCCGCGGTAAAATCGAAAAAGCCGCCCGGATAGCAAACCGCAAGCCGTCCGATATCACGCTTATCGCTGTGTCGAAAACCCGCAGCAGCGATGAGATCCGGCCTTTGCTGGAAGCTGGCCATCGTGTGTTCGGAGAAAACCGGGTACAGGAAGCGACGGAAAAATGGCCGGCATTGAAAGCGGAATATCCCGATATCGAACTGCACATGATCGGTCAGCTGCAATCCAACAAGGCGGCGGAAGCGGTAGCTCTTTTTGATTATATCCATTCGCTCGACCGGCCTTCCCTGATCAAGGCGCTGGCCAAGGAAATGGACGGGCAGGGCCGGCGCATTCCCTGTTTTCTGCAGGTCAATATCGGCGAAGAATCGCAAAAAGGCGGTTGCGATATAAAGGCCGTGCCCGAGATGCTCGCTCAAGCGCGTACGGCTGGAATAACGGTCGCCGGCCTGATGGCAGTCCCGCCGGACAATGCAAATCCCACGCCTTATTTCGCTCTGCTTGCCAAACTTGCCCGTGAAAATGGTGTTGATCAGCTCAGCATGGGCATGTCCGGAGATTTTGAAAAAGCGATCAAGCTTGGTGCTACCCATATCCGGGTCGGCACAGCGCTGTTCGGTGAGCGCGGGCCTCAAGCCGGATAGTCAGATTCCGTCACCTTTTTCGCCGTTCTTTTCACTGTCCTTGGCCGCTCTGTCGGCTTTGCGCTCTTCCGGCGTATCTGCCTTGACATAGCTGATCACGACATCACCGTCTTCGATCACTGGCCGGGCATCGGTCGCAAAGAATAACAGCCGGCGGTCCGGTTTGAGGACGGCGAGCGGCTCCTCGCCCTCTTCGAGATTCTTGCGATAATCTTCGGCGGTGAATTTCTCGGTGATATTGGTTTTGCTGAATCGCCAGCCAGCCAGATCGCGATCGAGCAATGTACCGAAATCTGCCCCGGATTCGAACAATAGCCGGCCATGGCCGACCCGGCTTTTGCTGTGGCTGTCGTTGGCCAGCCGGCTGATCTGTTCATAGCCCATTTCCGGACCGAGATCGGCCGTGATCAACTGGTTCTGGCTGTCATTGTCGGTGGCGGCGATCAGATGCTGGAATTCGCCCATGTCGATATTGTCATTATGCGCTTCGTCAAGCACGTCGCCATGGCGAATCTCGAGGCCTTCGCTGCGGGCCCGGCGCAGGGCAAATTTGCTGTCGTCGGTGACCAGAACATCGATATCGAGCGATTTGAGCATTTTACCGAGCGCAATCGACCAGCGGTTGGCGCCGGCAATCAGGACGCCTTCGCCTTTGCCCTCGGATATGCCCAGTCGCTCGGCGACCCAGGATGCGGAAAAGCCGTGGGCAAATATCGTCGCAATGACGACGGCAAAGCTGAGCGGCACAAGCGCCTCCGCGCCGGGCATTCCGTAATCGACCAGCCGAATGGCAAACAGGCCGGTAATTGCGACCGCGACAATACCGCGCGGTGCGATCCAGGCGATAAACAACCGCTCGCGCCAGGGCACCGAACTGAACAGCAGGGCGACCAGTACCGAGACCGGCCGCACCACGAACAGCAGCAATATCAGGAAGATGATAAATTGCGGCCGGAACTGCTGCACTGTTTCCCAGTCCAGCGTTGCCGAAAGAATGATGAACACACCGGAGATCAGCAACACCGCCAGATCTTCCTTGAAACGGTAGAGCGCCTGACTGGAATAGATCTGCCGATTGGCCATGACGATGCCCATCACCGTGACCGTGATCAATCCGGTCTCATGCTTGATCAGGTCGGCGACGACAAAACCGGCGATTACGGTGACCAACAGGAACGGCGCCTTCAGATATTCCGGCACCATCCCTCTGGGGAATAGCCAAGTCAGCGCGAAACCAAGGCCGGCACCGATCAGACCGGCAATGAAGCTTGCAGCAAGAACGTCCATGCTGATGACGGCGATATTGGCGTCAGCGCCTTCATAGGTGATATAGGCGTAGATGCCGACGGCGAGCAGAGCGCCGATCGGATCGTTGACAATGCCTTCCCATTTCAAAATGTTGCGAACCCGCGACGGCACGCGCAGCGTGCGCAGCATCGGGCCGACCACGGTGGGACCGGTCACGATCATGATGCCGCCGAGCAGGGCGGATATTTCCCAGGACAGACCGGCACCATAATGCGCCGCTGCCGTACCAAGCCCCCAGGCAATTGGCCCGGCAACCAGCACCATCGCCGACACCGCGCCGCCCGCTTGTCTCAATTCACGAAAGTTCAGGCTGAGCCCGCCTTCGAACAATATCACCGCCACCGCCAGTTTGATGATCGGTTCCTGCAGCGCGCCGAAGTCCCGCTCCGGATCGATAATGCCCAATACCGGGCCGGCGATTATGCCGACAATCAGCATCAGGGCGATGGCTGGACGGCCGGTCCGCCAGGCAATCCATTGCGCGCCGATCCCGAGCAGGCCGATCAGCGCAATCTTGACCATGAGTGAATCAATTATTTCCATGAACTATCCTTGGCCGGTTTTTCGGGCTTATGCAAAAAACTTTCCGGGGCCTGAGGATCAGGCGTTGCCGAAATGGCCGATCGCTTGCTCAATAACGCCATAGATGGAATCCAGTTCCTCGCGGCCAATACAATATGGAGGCATGATGTAGATCGTATTGCCCAATGGCCGAAGTAAAATGTTGCGATCCCGGAAAAACGTCAGAAGCTGCGGGCCCAGGCTGGACATATAATCGCCCGCACCATCGTCGATTTCAAAAGCCAAGATGGTACCGCACTGGCGCAAACCGCTGACGTTCGATTTTTGCTTCAGTCGCTCTGAAAAGGCGCGATGTGCGGCGATGATTCCGTCGATCCGCTCCTGTACCGGTTCGTCGCGCCAGATCGCGAGATTGGCATTGGCCGCTGCACAGGCAATCGGATTGGCGGTAAAGCTGCTCGAGTGGAAAAACATCTGGGCGCGGTCTTCGGAATAATGCGCCTGATAAATAGCATCACTGGCTGCGGTAACCGCGAGCGGGATGACGCCGCCGGTCAGGCCCTTGGCCATGCACAATATATCCGGTTCGACGCCCGCCTGTTCGCAAGCGAAGACGGTGCCGGTGCGGCCCCAGCCGGTCATCACTTCATCGGCAATGAACAGCACATCATGCGCGCGGCAGATCGCCGCCATCTGCTTCAATATATCGGAACCGTAGATTTTCATCCCGCCCGCGCCGAGGATCAGCGGCTCGACGATCAGCGCCGCTGGCGGGTTTTCGCTGTCTTTGCAAAAAGCCTCCAGCTGGTCGACCGTCGCCTGTTCAGCCTCGGTTTCCGGAAAAGCTATAGTGCCGACATCGAACAGCAGCGGCGCATAAGACTGGTTGAACACGCCGCGCGCGCCGACCGACATCGCGCCGATCGTATCGCCATGATAGCTATGCTCCATGACCAGGATTTTCTGGCGCGTTTCACCCCGATTATGCCAATAGCCGAGCGCCATCTTGAGCGCGACTTCAACCGCAGTCGAGCCGCTGTCGGAGAAGAAAATATGGTCGAGTGACTCCGGCAGGAAATCCGCCAGCCCCTCGGCCAGTTCGCGCGCCGGCTCGTGCGTCCATCCGGCAAAGATCATCTGGTCGAGCCTGGCGCTCTGCTCCTGAATCGCGCTGACGATCTTCGGATGGCAATGGCCGTGGGTCTGCACCCACCAGCTCGATATCGCGTCGATGATCCTGGTGCCGTCGCTCTTGTAGAGGCACGCGCCTTCGGCCCGAGCGATTTCCGGAATCGGTTCGCCGAGGCCATGCTGGGTGAACGGATGCCAGATATTGATGCTCATGATAGGAAGTCCGCAATGTTGAAATTGGCGTCGAAGGCTTGGCGCAAGGGTTCGGGTGCCAGCACGTCGATGATCGGCAAGCGCCCGAAATGCCGCACCGCGCCAATCCGGCAGATGGTCTGCTCGCTATCGACATTTTCCGCGCCGATGAAGGCGATGCCATGGATCGGCACGCCGCGGCTGCGCAGAGCCTCGATCGTCAAGAGGCTGTGGTTGATGGTCCCGAGACTGGTCGATGCGACGATGATCACCGGCAGGCCCCAATGGGCAAAGAGATCGGCGAACAGCAGCTCCGGATTGACCGGCACCAGCGCGCCGCCGGCCCCCTCGATGATCAGTGGCCCGTCAACCTGGGGGACGTCAAGATCGCCCAGACCAATTGTGATGCCTTCCTGCGCCGCTGAAAAATGCGGCGAGGCCGGAATCTTCAACCGGTAGCGTTCGGGCAATATCCGCTCAGGATCTACTCCGCCGATCCGTGCGATGGTCTGGCTATCAGTGCCGTCCGCGAGTCCGGCCTGCACCGGTTTCCAGTAGCTGGCGCCCAGAGCGGCTGTCAGCGCCGCTGCAAAGACGCTTTTGCCGATATCGGTGTCGGTACCGGTGATGACAAATTGCCCGCTCATGCCGCTTTCGCCATTGCCAGCGCCTCGTGCAGGGCGGCTGCCAGATTCCGGATATCCTCCGGCGTCACGTTCAGGGTCAGCGAAATGCGCAGACGCGCGCTGCCGGCCGGTACGGTCGGCGGGCGAATGGCGCGCACATCAAATCCCTGATCCTGCAACATGGTAGCGACGTTCACTGCCAGCCGGTCTTCGCCTAGAATGACCGGAAAAATCTGGCTATCCTGATGGTCGCCGAGCGACAGGCCAGCAAAGCAGCTCCGGGCCAGCGCGATATGCTCCGCCAGACCGGTCTGCAGCGCGGGATTGGCCGCGACATGGGCGATGGCCTGTTGCGCCAGATGCGCGGTCAGTGGGCTCGGTGCGGTGGAGAAGATAAACGGCCGCGCCCGATTGATGAAAAATTCGCGCAAGACTCTCGGCATGGTCAGCAGACCGCCTTCGCCGCCTAGGGCCTTGCCGCAGGTCCTCAATATAATCGCGTTTTCCAGTCTGCCAATGTCACCGGCAAGACCGGAGCCACCCTCGCCGAAAACGCCCACGGCATGGGCTTCGTCAATCACCAGCATAGCGTTCTGCGCGTCCGCTATTTTTGCAAGATCGGCCAGCGGTGCCCGGTCGCCGTCCATGCTGTAGAGACTCTCCACCGCGATCCACACGCTGCCCGTGCCGCCGGATTCGCGCCATGTCCGGATGGCCTGCTCAACCGCGTTACAATCATTATGCGCAAAGGGCTGGAATTGGGCGCGGCCCAGTTTCATCCCGTCATGCACGCTGGCGTGGACCAGTGCGTCGTAAAGCACCAGATCGCCGTTCTGTGGCAGGGTCGCGAACAGGGCGGTGTTGGCGGCAAAGCCCGATCCGAAGAACAGGCTGGCCTCCGCGCCATAATGGCTGGCGGCAAAAGCCTCGAGCGCTTCATGTTCGGGATGATTGCCACCCAGCAGCCGCGACCCGCCCGATCCGTGCGCTATGCCATTGGCAATCGCGGTCTGCGCGACCCCTTTCAGATAGGGACTGCGGGAGAGACCGAGATAGTCATTGGACGAGAAATCCTTGCCGGCCGGAATCGACAGCCGCCTTTTGCGGCCCGCTTTTTCGAGAGCATCCAGCTGGTCGCGATAGGGTTTGAATCGATCCATCACCGCGCCGTTAGCAGTCAGCGACCCGTGCTGGCCAGAGGCAATGCAAACTGGCTGTCATCGACCGCTTCTATGGCTCTGTTGCGGAACGGCAGCGGGAAGCAGACGGGCTTTTCCTTCAGGCCGATGATCGCTTCGGCCGGTCCGCCGACGCAGGCCTCGATCACCGGATCCTGCGCCGCCATGCCGCCGGTCAGCGCCCCGAAAGCGGGCATGATCAGATGATGACGCCCCCGGACAAAACAGCGGCGCGAAAGATGACGCCCGCGCGTGGCGATCCGGATTTTCGGGTGATAATGACCGGATATCTCAGGCAACAGGCTTTCCGGCGTGGCCTCGTGGCGCAGCGCCAGCCCCTCGCCTGTCCACTCGTCGACCACCGTGCCGCCCCAAAGACCGGCAACATCGCGGTCATGATTGCCGGTGATCCAGATCCAGTCGAGCGCGGCGGTCATCGCCGAGAGCTGCCGCGCCGCTTCCGGTTCCAGCCGCGCCTCGCCTTCGCCATCATGATAATTGTCACCCAGGCAGAAGACCCGCGTCGCGCCGGTCTCGCTCACCAGACCCGACAGCTCGGCCAGCGTCGCCTGACTGTCATAGGGTGGCAGCATCTGGCCCTGCCGCGCAAAGAAACTCGCCTTCTCCAGATGCAGATCGGCGACCAGCAGCGCATTTTTTGCGGGCCAGTACAGCGCGGCCGGAGCGACGATAGAGAAGCGGTGTTGGGCGAACAGAAGGGGAACCATGGACCCGCTATGCGATGAACATAGGCGCTATGCAAGCCACCGGGTTGGAATTTCTCGCGCAGCCGCCCTATATGCGCAGCCATGACCGAATCTGTATCTTCCGTAAAAGTCGCCGCGCTCTATCATTTTGCCGTGGTTGACGATCCCGCTGCCCTGCGCCTGCAAGTGCTCGCCCTGTGCGAAGAGCACGGCCTCAAGGGCACGATATTGCTGGCTCATGAAGGGATCAACGGCACCATCGCCGGCGCGCCCGATGCTATCGACGCGGTGATCGACGGCCTGCGGTTGTTGCCCCGTTTTGCCGATCTCGAGGTCAAATATTCCGAGGCCAGCGCGATGCCCTTCCTGCGGATGAAGGTCCGGCTGAAGAAGGAAATCGTCTCGATGGGCGTCGAGGGCGTCGATGCCGCGACCGAGAAAGGCGCCTATGTCGATCCCACCGACTGGAATGACCTGATTGCCGACCCCGACACGATCGTCATCGATACGCGCAACGCCTATGAAGTGGCGATCGGCAGCTTTGACGGCGCGATCAACCCCGACACCCAGAGCTTTCGCGACTTCCCGGCATGGTTCGACGAATTTTCCGAGACGCTGCGGCAGGATTCGGACAAGGCACCGAAGATCGCCATGTTCTGCACCGGCGGCATCCGCTGCGAAAAGGCCACGGCTTATGTCAAGGCGCAGGGCTTTGCCGATGTCCAGCATCTCAAGGGCGGCATATTGAAATATCTCGAACATGTGCCCGAAACCGAAAGCCTGTGGCAGGGCGACTGTTTCCTGTTCGACCAGCGCGTCGCCGTCGGCCACGGATTGCGCGAAGCCGATTATGGCCAATGCTATGCCTGCCGGATGCCGCTGAACGCCGCCGACCGCACCTCGCCCGACTATATCCCCGGTGAATCCTGCCCGCATTGTATCGACCAGCGCACCGACGAGCAGCGCGCCCGCTATCGCGAACGCCAGCGCCAGGTCGAGAAAGCCGCTGCCGAAGGTCGGCAGCATCTCGGAACCGAATGACCGACCTGCCGGTCCTCTACAGCTTCCGCCGCTGCCCCTATGCGATGCGCGCCCGGATGGCGCTGCTGGTCAGCGCAACGCCGGTCCGCCTGCGCGAGGTGGTGCTGCGCGACAAGCCGGCAGAAATGATCGCCGCCTCGCCGAAGGCCACGGTTCCGGTGCTGGTATTGCCCGATGGGCAGGTCATCGATGAAAGTCTGGCGATCATGCGCTGGGCCTTGGAACGCAATGATCCGCAAGGCTGGTTGCAGCGCAGCGCTGCCGAATCCGAATTGATCGCAGAGTCCGACGGCCCGTTCAAACATGCTCTCGACCGCTATAAATATCCGACGCGCTATGAAAATGTCGACCCGCTGGACCACCGTGCGGCCGGACTGGCCTTTCTCGAAAAGCTTGATGGTCTGATCCAGACTTCGGGACAGCTGCTCGGTGCTAAGCCGACGCTGGCCGACCACGCGATATTCCCCTTCGTCCGACAGTTCGCAAACAATGACCGCGACTGGTTCGACGCATTGCCGCTGCCCGCCTTGCAGAAATGGCTGGCCGACCATCTCGCCTCGCCGCTCTTCGCCACCACCATGCAAAAATATCCGCAGTGGAAGAGCGGGGATAAGGAACCGGTTTTTGCCTTGGACGTGGCGGTTTAACGAGGCCTGCCGGACTCGCACGAAGCCACTAAGACGCAAAGCGCCACGAAATTGAAGCACAGTTGCGTGCCATCTTATAGCCCTCGTGGCTTTGTGTCTTCGTGCGAGTCCATTCTGTGCCTGTCGCGGGAGCCGTAGCGACGACAAGCGATCGGCGCAGGTGTAGGACAGCGCATTCGTCAGATCCCAACGCGTAGTTTCAGCTCGACTCTCGTACCCGGCGCGGCATCGGACAGACCGACGGCACCATCAACGCCGATCCGGACCGAGCGGCTCAGATTGGTGCCAAAGCCCATGTTCAGGCTCTGGCGGTCGCCAATGCTGGTCCAAGCGGATTGCTCATAGGAATAAGATGCAGTCAACGCGCTATTCTCGCCAAGCAGGAGATGGCTCCCTGCGGCGCCCGATAGTCTGTTGCGGGTATCAAAATTGTCCGGCTCGCCGATGATCGTATAGCCGGCGCCGACGAAGGGCACGATGGCGCCGAATTTCTTGGAAAGCTGGCCATTGACGCCATAATCGACCTTGCCGGTCCCCAGCCCTTTCGCCCGCGATGCGGTCGGCACTTTGACCGACGCCCCGACGCTGGCGTTTACGCCGGAGACGGGCAATTGATAGGCGGCATTGAGCGACAGGTCACCGATGCCTTCGCGCTTCACCTGACCTGTCTGCGATCCGTTCGAGCCCAGCAAAGGCGTGCCGAACAGCCCGCCCTGGTTGACGATAACCTCCTGCGGAGCTGTGGAGGAGATATAGGGTAGCGAAGCGGATGCGCTGAACCGGCCTTTGGTCATTGCGACGCCGGTGGTGGCGAATGTGGTCTTATAATCCAGACCTTCGCCGATATCGCCTTCGATATGATCAACGCTAGCGAGCAGGTGGAAACGGGTTTCGTTCTTGGCGCTGCTATCCTCTTGAACGCTGGCGTCGCGGAGATCGGAATTCTGCGCGAGGGCAGGACTGGCAGCGGCGAGAAAAATCGGCAGAGTGAGAAAAATACGCATATCGGGTTCGCTCCTTGAAGAAAAAGCAATGCGCCTGAGAGGCGGATGCTTGTCTGTATGGGGAGGGAACGAACCGCGGCGGCAGTTTAATCCATTTCAATTTGGCAAAGCTGTTCTGGAGGGCTAATTTTAACTTCACTTCAGCTTACTCAACCGTTTCGGGCCCGTATTTATCATCCGGTGCTATCTTGTGTAAACCAATCGAAAACCAACCAACTGCTCTTCGCTTTCACCATTTGTCTGCGATGCGTCATTAATCAAATCGAACGTATCGGGCGAACCTACGTTGCCGCCTTTGACAGTCGCCAGAGGGCTGGTTGGACATGTTGAGGTCCGACTCACACCTCGATGTTCAGTCCTGCAAACCAACTCCTTGGCGTTTCCGAATAGGTCATATAACCCCGAAGGCGTTGGTTTATATTGAGCGACTTTCCTAAGTGCCCTGAAGCGCACGGGCTTTCGTGGATCATTCGAGACCTCGTCGGAAAAAACCAACCGATTTTTGAGATATCCCTCTTGGCGGCTTGCCTGGGCGACTCGGTAGACTTCGCGACCGGTTTCAGATCGTGCAATCGCAACCCACTCCTCTTCGGACGGCAGTCTATATTGGAGACCAGTTTTATTTCGAATCCAACCTAAATAACACTCAATCTGACTGGCTCTAATTGACGTCAGTGGATAATCATCTTCAAGATTTTTCCATTCAAATCGGCTGTTATATTTTGGTTGAACAACCGGCATCGGGCATGTGTGTTCATGTCTTGTTTTGAGATATTGCTTCCAGGTCAGTTCCGTAGCCGCGACGGACAATTTGCTGGTTTTCCCAGCCAAATTCACTTCCAAAGTCACCATATCGGGGCATTCTTCACAATCCTTTTTCCCGACGAACTGAGCTATTTGAGGAACAGGCCTAACATCTAAAGATGCAGGCTCGTCGTTTCTTGATATTGTTTGCGCTTCGGCGCATCCCGTTACGGCTATTGATGACATCATCAAGGACAGCCAAACTGCTTTCACACTCACTCCAACCCCTCCAACCGCCGCTTCGCTTCAGCCAGCCCGCTCCGCTTTGGTCCGGTATTCACCGGAATCGTCCGTCCGCTGGTGCCATTGCCGACGGGTGGCGAATAGACCCAGATCGTCCCTCCGCTATCGCTCGCTGCCAGTCCGTATAGTTTTCGCGCCTTGTTGATATCCCGCTCCACGCCGCGGCCCTCTTCAAAGCGGATGCCCAGTTCCAGCTGGGCCTGCTTGCTTCCCCCTTGCGCTTCGCTCGCCAGCGCGGTGAGCGGCATATCGGCATAGCTGCGCTCGAAGGTCAGGGCGGGGCGGTGCAATTCCAGTGTGACAAGCTGCAGGGCAATCGTACGACAGGCGGTTCGCTGGCCCGCGTCCGGTTCGATAATATCTTCGCCAACCGGTGCATCGGCCGCCTTGTCCGCTGGCTTTCTTGGAATGCATCCCGCCGCCTGTGCCTTATCATACAGCAAATTCTGTGCCCGGAAAAAGGCAGCTTGTTCGGGGGAAAGCGTAAAAGCAGGAGCAGGCTTGCTGATATCAACGCCCATATAGCTGGTCGGCGCCGCACAGCTGGCCAGCATCAGGACCGATACGCATAGAAAAACGGCATAGCGCCTGTCACGCCGCCAATTCTTCCAATGTTCGACGCTCGACCGCACAAAACTCCTTCATCCCGCCGCCGGGAATATGGCTCTAATCTGTGACCCGCTGTGTTCGCTTTTGTGGGTCTGCGACCTTACGGCTTGACGGTACCCGAATAGGCTTGGATTTCAAGGGGGTGGGGCAAGAAGGTGTCAATCAGGCCAGACGGTGTTGGCCGATCGCCCGTTTCGGCATGTCTGCAGTGGGAATTGTCAGAAACAACATTAGCAGCAGCCACGAATTCTCATCCCACAGCGCAAGCGGGAAGCGGTGCTTGGGCCCGACAGTGACCAACCTCGACCCCGCCACCGGGTGTCGCCAACCCGTCAGAAATGGATCTTGCTGTTTAGCGGCTGGTCGACGAATTTCCGGGTGTTTCTGGGAGTCAGGAAGTGGATTTTTCGTCTGGGAAAGTCGATTGCGACCTGGTCAAATTTCCGCAACACGTCCATCCCCATCAGCAGGGTCGGCTTATCGGCCAGGCCAAGGCGTTCGAACGGTGGCGAATCGGCGAAGGCAACAGAGAGGCGCGGGAACCGGGCGCGGCCGATACGAAAATCGCGAACCATGCCAAATTCCACGCCCAGGGTTTCGCCGGTGACCGATATCAGCAGATCGGCATCATCCAGTTCCTTGGCGCGTCTCTGCAATCGTTGCCGCAAGGCCAGATTGCCGATCGACATCTGCGCACCGGTATCGACGATGACATTGACCTCGACACCGGCAATCGTGGCATCGGTGAAAATCAGCTGGCCGGAACGCCGTTTCGCGGTGACGATTATTTCCCGTGATTTCAGCCGGCCGCGGGTTTCGTCCGCGTCTTCGATAACGATCTGGTTGGTGAGAAAATCGAACAAAATGCGCTGGTCCTGCAAGCCGTCCAGACCCAATATGCCGTCGGCGCCGATATGGTCGGCCGCCAGAACCGGCGAAATCAGACCGTCATAATTTTTGCGTCCCATGGTCAGGCGGGGCACATAGACCATATCGACCGTGCTTGTGCCGGCAATGCTCATCAATTCGGCCGGTTTCTCGCCTTCGAGCGCCAGACTGTCGGCGATTCTCCGGGAGATCACACTCCGTTCGGCACCAGTATCGATGACGAAGGAAAAGGGCCCCTTGCCCTCGATACTGACCGGAACGGTCATCCGCTTGGCGCGATCCTGATCGATATCGACAATCTCGCCTTCGGGACTGGTCAGGCCGCCGGGCTTCACCGACTGGCCGAGGGGAACCGGATAGGCCATCGTCAGCACCGAGGCCAGAATAGCGGGTGTCATGCTGGTAAAAAAGGCTGACATCGTCTCTCCAATCTGTTCGCGCCGGGCAGCGACAGCTTAGTATCTGCTGTCCGGCTGCTCACCGCTATAGCATATATCATCGTCCTGCCTCGACCAGAAATATTCTCAGGCGCCTTCCGGCAGCAAGAAATAGATTTTCCGGTTGGCGAAATCGATCGCCACCCGGTCAAATTTGCGCAAGGCGTCCATGCCGAGGAACAGGGCCGGTTTCTTGTCCAGTTTCAGCGCCTTGAACGGGGCAATATCGGCAAAGGCGATCGGGATGATTCCAAAGCGGGCGCGTCCGATCAGCAGCTCTTCCGCGATCCCGTAATCGGCTTCGATCGAGCGGCCGGTGACATCGACCAGCGTGGTCTGCTGCATCGATGCGGATTTCAGGCGCAGCCGTCGTTGCAGCGCCTTGTTGCCGATCGAGAGCTCGCCGCCGGTGTCGATGATCACGCTGGTCTTGACTCCGGCAATCGTCGCGTTGGTAAAGATCAACTGGCCGGAGCGCCGCCTTGCCGTCACCACAATCTCCCGAATCGAGCGGCTTTTCAGCTTTTCATCCGTATCCTCTATCGAGATATTCTTGCCGAGAAAGTCGAAGAGAATGCGCTGTCCCTGCAGACTGTCGAGCCCGAGAACGCCGTCCGCGCCGATATGGGCCGCCCGGAAAGTGGGAGTAATCAGACTGTCATAGCTGCGCTTGCCGACGGTGAGACTGGGAACATAGACGGTCTGAACCACGGTGGTACCGGCGAGAGCGATAATTGTAACCTCATCCTCGATATCCAGCGTCAGCGCGCCGGCAATCTCCCGGGAGAGGATCGTCCGCTGCGAAGCGGTATCGATGATGAATTCATAGGGGCCGCCCTGCGCGATGCCGACCGACACCGTCATCCGTTCGCGCCGGTCCTCGGCTATCGCAATCTGTTCTGCATCGGGCTGGAGAAACTGGTCGGGCAGCGTGTCGGCAATATGGGCTTCGGTTTCGGGCTCGACCGGAATCGACACCGCAAGCTGGCCTGCGAACAGGGACGCGCAAAGGGTAAGTAGAATTGTCGAACCAGCCATAGGCCAACCCTACGCTATAATCGGACTCTCTCCAAATCCGGGCGCCGCGCCGGTAATGTCAGTCCAGTTTCATTGCCTCGTTGATCAAAGATTCCGCCTCGATCAGCAGCGCGTCGTCTGTGGCGCCCTGAGCCACATGTTCGCGGCCGATCATCACCAGCACCGGCACCGCCAACGGGCTGACCCGCTCCAGTTCGACATGGATGATCGAGTCCGCTGCCCGGTCGAGCAGATCGCCGAGCCGGCCGACATCGGTCATCCGCGACCGTGCGTCTGCCCAGGCCGCCTGCATCAGCAGATGGTCG
>JBALUX010000057.1:0-15457 GCA_036963725.1 Parasphingorhabdus sp.
CCCCTATGTCCGCGAGCGCAAGCAGTTCGGCAAGCCGATCGGGAGCTTCCAGCTGATGCAGGGCAAGATCGCCGACATGTATGTCCGCCTCAACAGCGCCCGCAGCTATGTCTATAATGTCAACAAAGCCTGCGATGCCGGACAGACCACCCGTTTCGACGCGGCAGGCGCGGTCCTCTATGCTTCAGAATGCAGCGTGCGGGTGGCCGAGGAATCGATCCAGGCGCTGGGCGGCGCCGGCTATACCACTGACTGGCCGGTCGAGCGTTACTGGCGCGACAGCAAGCTGCTCGACATTGGCGCGGGGACGAATGAAATCCGCCGGATGCTGATCGGTCGGGAATTGATCGGGGCGGGCTAAACCCGCAACGTCTCCCACGGCCCGGTGATTGCGTAGGTATAGCCCGGCTCCTGCACGTTTACGAACATCGTCGTGCCGTCGGGAGAGAAGCAGGCGCCGCAAAATTCGCTTTTGTCCTTATGGGCGTTGCGGGCGAGATCGTAGATCTTGCCGTCGGACGTCAGGCCGCGCAGATATTGGTCGCCGCGTCCGTCTTCGCACAGGATGATGTCGTTCCACGGCGCGACCACCAGATTGTCGCACATGTCGAGCGAATCGGCGCTGGTGGATTCAAAGAACAGCCGCAAGGAGCCGCCAGCTTCCGGTCCGCTGTCGGGGGACTGGTCGGGTGTGTAACGCCATATCTGGCCGACGCGTTCCGCTCCGCCTTCGGTGCAGGTGAAGTAGAAGTCGCCAGTTGTTCCGTCTGTTCGCACGGCATAATCCAGTCCTTCGCCGCGCATGAATTGGGCGGCTCCGGCCGCGTGACCGCGATGGGCGAGGTCGCCCTCTGGTGCTTCGACATCGTCGAGATCGATCCAGCTGACGACATGATCCTGCCCGACGACAAATGAATCGGGCCCTGTGCCGCCCCAGTCTTTCGGCCAGTTGGAAGTGATGGCGGCTTTTCTATTGACCAGAACCAGCGCCTGCAACCGGCCCCCTTCCTGCAATTTCCCCGGTACATCGGGGATGAACCGGTAGAACAGGCCCTCGCGCGCGTCTTCGGTCATATAGACGATGCCGGTCTTCGGATCGACCGAAGCGGCTTCGTGGGTGAAGCGACCCATGGCCTTCAGCGGTATGGCGTCAATCAGGCCGGAGGCGCTGGACGGGGTTTCGAAGACAAAGCCGTGATATTTGCCCGGCCCTTCTTCCGGCGTGAGCATTTCCTCTTCGCAACTGAGCCAGCTTCCCCAGGGGGTGGGGCCGCCGGCGCAATTAGCCGCCGTGCCGGTCAGCACCAGAAAGTCCCGCTCCATACGTTTGTGTTTCAAATCATAAACGAGCTTGGTCACCCCGCCGAAAAAGGGCGAACCGTCTTTCTTGCGGTCATAGAGCTGGCTCTCCGAGACCCGGTCGAGCAGTTCATTGCCCTTGCCGAACGGGCTGCCGGTGGGGATGCTGTTCCAATTCTCGTGATTGCGCATCAATATGCATTTGTCGGCATCATCCGGATCGGCGAAACAGGCCATGCCGTCGGGGCGGCCGGGACGGAAGAAGCCGTCGGACATGATCCCGCCGGTCTCGCTGATCAACGTGTAGGAAAAACCTTCCGGCAGATCGAGGCGTTTGGCGGGGTCCGGAACAAGGCTGAACGAACGGTTGGCGCTATGCGCGCGAGCGCATCCTGCGATAGACACAGAAGCGTAGAACAAGCCCACGGCCTGAGCGGAGCGGATAAAATCTCTTCTGGATAATGTCATCGTTCAATCTTCCTGCTGTCGGTGCTATAATAGCCCGGTCCGAATGAAGCCGGCCCATACCGACAAAAGAAAACAGATTTATGACCTACACCCTGATCACCGCCAACCGCAACTATTCCAGCTGGTCGCTACGACCGTGGATATTGATGAAGGCGCTGGATATCCCGTTTGTGGACGAGATCATCTATTTCGAAGAAGATAATTATGACCGGTTTCGCGAGTTCGCGCCCAATGCGCAGGTGCCTTGTCTGAAAGATGATGGCCAAACCGTCTGGGATTCGCTGGCGATCATGGAATATCTTGCGGAGCGGCACGAAGGTTGCTGGCCGGAAGATGGAAAAGCGCGGACCTGGGCGCGTTGCGCTACCGCCGAAATGCACGGCGGGTTCGCGGCGCTGCGCAATATCTGTCCGATGAATGTCGGGGTGAGGGCGGAGTTGCACGAGATCGAGCCCGGCTTGCAGCGCAATATCGACCGGATCGGCGAGCTGTTCGCGCAAGGGCTGGATGAGTGTGGCGGGCCATGGCTGGCCGGTGACCGGTTCACCATTGTCGACGCCTTTTATGCGCCGGTGGCCTATCGGGTGCGGAGCTTTGACCTCGATATCGGCGAAAAGGGGCGGGCGTGGGTCGATCATATCATCGCCCATCCGGCGATGCAGGATTGGGAGCGGCAGGCGCTTGCTGAAACGCAACGCGAGATTGCTCATGAAGAAGAGATCGCAGCGGTAGCAACCGTAACGGCGGATTATCGGGTGAGCTAGTGCTCCGCACTCGATGCGGAGCTTTGGCGGCTGGAGGCGGCGTTGTGGCGGCAGGGCTCCGCATCGAGTGCGGAGCACGTCCACACCAAGCGCGGGACACCGCCTCTAAACTTGACTGAATCCCGCGCTTCCGGCAAAGGCGCATCTTTTCAATGTTGCGGCGCAGCATTTTTTCAATCGATGGAGGCTGCTCGTGGCGATTCATAGTGATTTTCGGCGCGACTGGCTGTCGAACCCCAAAACCGAATTTCTGGCCGGACTGGTCGTCGCGCTGGCGTTGATCCCGGAAGCCATCGGCTTCTCGATTATTGCCGGAGTTGATCCGCGGGTCGGTCTCTATGCCAGCTTCTCGATTGCCGTGATCATTTCGATGGTCGGCGGGCGACCGGGGATGATCAGTGCAGCAACCGCTGCCGTGGCAGTGCTCGTGGTGCCTCTCGTCCGTGACCATGGCGTCGAATATCTGTTTGCCGCGACGATCCTGATGGGCATATTTCAGGCGATAGCCGCCTTGCTGCGGCTCGACCTGCTGATGCGTTTTGTCTCGCGCTCGGTGATCACCGGTTTCGTCAACGCGCTGGCGATCCTGATCTTCATGGCGCAGATTCCGCAGATGACCGGCGAGGCCTTTACGTGGGAGACCTATGCGATGATCGCTGGCGGTCTGCTGATCATCTATGGTCTGCCGCGCATCACCACATTGGTCCCTTCACCGCTGGCTGCGATCATTGTGCTTGCGGGTCTCAGCATCGCTTTCAAGGCGGATGTGTTCACGGTTGGCGATATGGGCGAATTGCCCGAGAGCCTGCCTTGGCTACATATCCCGGAAATCCCGCTCACCTGGGAAACGTTCCGGATTATCGCGCCTTACTCGCTGGCGATGGCGGCGGTCGGCCTTCTGGAATCCCTGCTTACGGCATCGATCGTCGATGACCTGACCGAAACCCGCAGCGACAAGAGGCGCGAAACCTATGGCCAGGGCATTGCCAATTTCGTCACCGGCTGGATCGGCGGCATGGGCGGCTGTGCGATGATCGGGCAATCGGTTATCAACATCAAATCCGGCGGCCGGCGCCGGCTCTCGACCTTTGTCGCGGGCGTGATGCTGCTGGTGCTGATCGTCGGTCTTGGTCAGTGGGTTGCGCAAATCCCGATGCCGGCTCTGGTCGCGGTGATGATCTTCGTCTCGATCAGCACCTTCCGCTGGCAGAGCTTTACCGAAATCACCCACCATCCGTGGCCGTCCAATGTCGTGATGATCGCGACTGTGGTGATGGTGGTCGCAACGCATGATCTGTCGATCGGCGTGCTCACCGGCGTCCTGCTTTCCGGGATATTCTTCGCCTGGAAAGTGCGGCAACTGGTCACCATTCAGGATTTCGTCGAAGTCACCACGCACCGCTATGTTTTTGCCGGTGAAGTCTTCTTCGGCTCGGTGGACATGCTCTACGAAGCGATCGAATTTAACGAAGAGGGCATCGATAGCGTGATCATCGACGTTCATGACGCCCATTTCTGGGACATCAGTGCCACGGGCATTCTGGACAAGATTGTCGATCGTCTCAAAAACGAGGGCAAGAAGGTCGAGGTCATCGGCCTGAACCTTGCGAGCGCGACTCTGGTCGAGAAATATAGCGAGAATGACAAGCCGTTCGAGAGCCTCGGCGTGGTCGGGCATTAGTCGCGGCCTGACGCGTTCCCCGGCGAAAGGCCGGGGCCCATCTCGAGAAGTTATGGCAAGTAGAATGGTTGGCTTTTGCCTAGACGCGAGTTTGCGCACAATCCTCTCTTGCCCTCGAGACAGAAATGCAGAGATGGACCCCTGCCTGCGCAGGGGCACTTGGATCGCCGACCATTGAATGTTCTCCGGCGAAGGCCGGAGTCCAGGCGATTGCGCAGGAACATTCTGGGCCCTGCCCTTCGGCAGGGAACGTGCGCTGTCGGCCTGAGCGCCGTGCTGCACACTTGATGCGGAGCCCTGCAGCCAAACCACCATTTGCAGAAGCCAGAGCTCCGCATCAGGTGCGCAGCGCAAAGTCCTGTTGACCGCTTGCCGCCTTTGCCGCACATCGGCTCCAAACATAAAGAGGAGCCCCCTATGATCAAGCTACACCATCTCGGCTATTCCCGCTCGTCCCGCATCATCTGGCTTTGCGAGGAGGCTGGAATTGATTATGAAATGGTGACCTATCATCGCGATCCGGTGACGCGGCGGTCGCCGCCGGAACTGGCGGAAGCGCATCGGCTGGCCAAGGCACCAACGGTGGATGTCGACGGTGTGACCATGGTCGAATCCGGTGCGATCATCGAATATCTGATCGAGCGGCACAGCGATGGCGCGCTTGGCGTGGCGGTCGATCATCCGGAGCGGGCGAAATATCTCGAATGGCTGCATTTTGCCGAGGGCACGATGGGGATGAGCTTCATCATCACCGGCATTGCGCCGATGCTCGGCGGATTGCCGGACGTGCTGAACGGCTTCCTGCAAGCGGAAGTCGACAAGCTGCTCGACCATCTGGAACTTGAACTGGAGGGCAAGGATTTCCTCGTCGCCGACAAGTTTACCGGCGCGGATATCAACCTGCATTATATGCTTGAAGGGCGCGCGGCGCTGGGGCAACTCGACAGCCGTCCGAATTGCAGCCGCTATTTCGAAGCGCTGGTCGCGCGGCCGGGCTATCACAAGACAGTGGAACTGGGCGGGCCGGTATTGTTGCCACGTCCCAGTTGATCTGTGGTGAAATTTGAGGGCAGGCTGGCAACAGCCTGCCTGCTGGCCCTTACCCTGTCCGCCTTTGCCGGCAATTCGCTATTGGCGCGGGCCGCTCTTGCCGACGGGCAAATTGACTGGGCCGGCTATACAATCGTGCGGCTGGCCGCGGGGGCCATCGTCCTTTCGCTGTTGATCGGAATGCGGAAAGGCCGCTCAGTCCTGCCGCAGCGCAGCGATCTGGTCGGAGCATTGTCCCTGTTCGTCTATGCTGCGGCATTCTCGTGGGCCTATATCGGTCTCGACGCGGGGATCGGTGCGCTGATCCTGTTCCCGGCCGGGCAGATCACCATGCAGCTTATCGGCCTGACGCGGAAAATTGTGCCGTCGAAAGGGCAGCTGGTCGGCGCGGCTATTGCCCTGATTGGTCTGATCTATCTTATGGCCCCGGGGACGACGGCGCCGCCGCTGCTGAGCACATTAGCGATGATCTGCGCCGGGATGGCCTGGGGGGTATCGAGCTGGGCCGGAAAGGCGGTTGCCGATCCGTCGCTGACCACGGCCCGCTATTTTGTCGGCACCAGCCTGCTGACATTATTGCTGCTTCCGCTTGTCGACTGGTCCATGTTCACCTGGCCGGGCATCACCATGGCCGTTATCTCTGGCGGCGTGACGTCCGCTTTGGGCTATGTCTTGTGGTATAATATGCTGGCCCGGATATCGATCACCAGCGCCGCTGTGTCGCAATTGTCGGTTCCGGCGATTGCCGCGATCGGAGGGGTGCTTTTACTGGGCGAATTATTGACGACGCGGCTGCTGATCGGAGGATTGATCATCTTTGCCGGTATCGGACTGACCAGCTGGGCGTCGATCAAAGCCGGCAGAAGCTAGCCGACCGCATCCCGGACAACCGCAACACCGGCTTCCCGCTGTTTCTTCAATTCTGCCTTCAGCTTCGCCGGATCGCGCGCGAAAACAAAGCCAAAGCTGACTCCGCCTTCCTTGCCGATCGTCGCATGATGCAGCTTGTGCGCCTGCACCAGTCTTTTGGCATAGCCGCGCTTCGGCACATATTTGAAGTAGCGCTGATGGACCAGGCCGTCGTGGACCAATGTATAGATGATGCCGTAGAATAATATGCCAAGGCCAATCCATGTGCCCGGCTCCCAGGCATTGGCGCCCAGAACAAGCGGGCTGCCGACGGCGAACATCGAGATGCTCATCACTGCGCCGGCAATGCCGTAAAGGTCATTTTTTTCCAGCGCCTTGTCATGCGGCTCGTGATGGTCGCGGTGCCAGCCCCAGCCGAAGCCGTGCATGATATATTTATGGCTCGCCCAGGCGATCAATTCCATCGCGATGATGGAAGCAATGATAGTGGCCAGGATCGCAAAAATGCTCATAGAGCGAAGATAGGCGCTATCGACGAGCTTTTGAAGCCAGTTCTGACTTGCGCGGACAATTGATCTGGTTAAACGAAACCCCATATCGGGAAAACAGGAACTTATGACCAAAGCAAGAACCCTCTACGAGAAAATCTGGGACGCCCATGTTGTGGACCAGCGTGACGACGGCACGGCGCTGATCTACATCGACCGGCATCTGGTGCACGAGGTGACAAGTCCGCAAGCCTTCGAGGGGCTGCGTAAGGCGGGACGCAAGGTCCGGCGGCCGGATCTGACGCTGGCGGTGCCCGATCATAATCTGCCCACCACGGCGCGGCTCGATGCGCAGGGCAACAAGATCCCGATCGCCGACCCGCAGAGCGCGGCCCAGCTGGAAGCGCTGGAAGCCAATGCGCCGGCCTTCGGTATCAAATATATCGGCGCCAGCGATATCAACCAGGGTATTGTCCACGTGATCGGTCCGGAGCAGGGCTTTACCCTGCCGGGCACGACCATGGTGTGCGGTGACAGTCATACCGCGGCGCACGGCGCTTTGGGCGCACTGGCCTTCGGCATTGGCACCAGCGAAGTCGAGCATGTGCTGGCGACGCAGACGCTGCAGCTGACCCGCTCGAAATCGATGGAAATTCGCGTCGACGGCCTGCTTGGCCCCGGCATCAGCCCGAAAGACCTGATCCTCCATATAATCGGCGTGATCGGCACGGCGGGCGGAACCGGCCATGTCATTGAATATCGCGGTGAAGTGTTCGAGAAAATGTCGATCGAGGGGCGTCTGACCGTTTCCAACATGTCGATCGAAGGCGGCGCGCGCGCTGGCCTGATCGCACCGGATGAGGTGACATTCGCTTATCTGAAAGGCCGTCCGATGGCGCCGAAGGGCGCGGACTGGGACGCGGCCGTGGCCTATTGGAAGACGCTGCCGACCGACGAGGGGGCCGTCTTCGACAAGAGCATCACGATCAACGCCGCCGATGTATCGCCGACCGTGACCTGGGGAACCAGTCCGGAGGACGTTGTCCCTGTAAACGGTATCGTGCCGGCGCCGGAAAGTTTCGCCGATCCGTCCAAGCAGGATGCCGCGCGCAAATCGCTGGATTATATGGGGCTCGAAGCGGGGCAGGCGTTGCGGGATGTGGCCGTGGAAAATATCTTCATCGGCAGTTGCACCAACAGCCGGATCGAAGATCTGCGGGCGGCTGCTTCGATACTGGAAGGCCGCAAGAAAGCCGGCAATGTCAGATGGGCGATTGTCGTGCCGGGGTCCGGTTTGGTAAAGGCGCAAGCCGAAGCCGAAGGGCTCGACCGGATTTTCACCGACGCCGGTTTTGAATGGCGCGAGCCCGGCTGTTCCGCCTGTCTCGGCATGAACCCGGACAAGGTGCCAGCGGGCGAACGCTGTGCATCCACTTCCAATCGCAATTTTGTTGGACGGCAGGGTCCAGGTGCTAGAACGCATCTGATGTCACCCGCAATGGCTGCGGCTGCGGCGGTAACCGGTAAGCTCACCGACGTGCGCGAACTGACGAGATGAGAGGTTGAAATGAGCGACGACAACAAGAATGACAAACCGTCTGAAGCAAAGCCGATCAAGAAAGAGGCTTCTGCGGACAGTGAATCCGGAAAATGGTCAACGGGTGCCAAGGTCGGCGCTGCCATCGGTTCTGCTGCGATTGCCGCGGCGCTGATGTATGCCGGACGGCACCAGATGAAAAAACATGATGATTTCAAACCGGCCAAGGGCAAGCCGTTGCCGAAATATGAAAATGAACCGGATTATGACGACGACGGCGACGATGATGATTTTATCAACAACAGCGAAGACGAATAGATATGAAACCTGTCAATCGCGTTGAAGGTCGCGCCATCCCTTTCGGTCAGAAAAATGTCGATACCGATGTCATCATCTCGGCCAAATGGTTGAAAACAATCTCTCGGGAAGGGCTCGGGGAAGGCGCGTTTGAGTCGATCCGTGCGCAGGAAGGCAATGTTTTCGACGATCCGGAATATGCCGGTGCCTCGATTCTTATCGCCGGTGACAATTTCGGTTGCGGATCGAGCCGTGAACATGCGGCATGGGCCCTGGATGACATGGGCATCAAGGCCGTGATCGCACCGAGCTTTTCGGACATATTTGCCGGCAACGCGTTCAAGAATGGCTTGCTGGCCATTGCCTTGCCGCAGGAATCAATCAACCGGCTGATGGAGGTCGCCAAAACCGATCCGGTCACCATCGATATGGAAAGCATGAGCGTGACCACGCCTTTTCAGGATCGCTTCCCGTTCGAGATGGACCCGTTCCGGCACCAGTGCCTGGTCGAAGGGCTGGACGAAATAGACCTGACAATGGCCAAATCCGATGCCATAAAGCGGCACGAAATAGAGAGTGATTCTGCGCAGCCCTGGCTCAAACCGGTCGCGGCATAGAATCCAAAAAAAAATTCCAGGGAAGGGAATGATATGAAGGCTTTGATGTCAACCAAAGTGGGCGGACCGGATACACTGGAGATGCTCGATGTTGCTGATCCGGTTGCGGGCAAGGGACAGGTGTTGATCGATGTCAAAGCCTGCTCGATCAACTATCCCGATGTCCTGATCATCCAGGACATGTACCAGTTCAAGCCACCACGGCCATTTGCACCCGGCGGAGAAGTCTCCGGTGTCATTGCCGCTGTCGGCGAAGGCGTTGAAGATCTGAAAGTAGGCGACCGCGTTGCTTCGACCACCGGCCATGGCGGTCTGGTCGAAAAGGTTGCGGTTGACCAGAATAGCGTATTCAAAATTCCCGATAGTGTTGGATTTGAAGACGCGTCGGCCCTTCTGCTTACCTATGGCACTTCGATCCACGCTTTGGTTGATCGCGGCCATATCAAAGAGGGGGAAACCCTGCTGGTCCTCGGTGCTTCCGGTGGTGTCGGTATCGCTGCCGTCGAACTGGGCAAGGCTTTTGGCGCGCGCGTTGTTGCGGCTGTGTCTTCCGAAGAAAAAGCAGCCTTTGCGAAAGCTGCGGGTGCTGACGAAACCGTGATTTACGAACGGGCTCCGTTCGACAAGGATCAGTCCAAGGCATTGGCGGCGCAATTCAAGGCGGCTGTCGGTCCGGGCGGTGCGGATGTCATCTATGATGCTGTCGGCGGCGACTATAGCGAACCTGCGGTCCGATCGATTGCCTGGGAAGGCCGCTTTCTGGTGGTCGGTTTTCCGGCTGGCATTGCGAAATTGCCGCTCAATCTGACCCTGCTCAAATCCTGCGATGTCTGCGGTGTTTTCTGGGGCGCTTATGCGATGCGCGATCCGAAAGGCAATCGTGCCCATATCGACCGGCTGTTCAAGCTTTGGGATCAGGGCAAGATTCAGCCACGTGTTTCGGAAGTCTTTGCATTTGAAGATGCCGGCAAGGCCATCCAGAAAATGGCAGATCGCGGCGCTATCGGTAAATTGGTCGTCAAAGTCGCCGATTGATTGCCCGCGCGCCCTTGCAGGAAGCATCGGTGATGCCTATTTTTGTAACAACACAGTTCGAGGGAAGCTCATGACAAATTTTAAGGATCGCGAACAAGCATTTGAAGCGAAATTTGCGCGCGATGAAGAGATGCTGTTCAGGGTTACCGCGCGGCGCAATCGTCTGCTCGGTCAATGGGCGGCTGAGAAAATGGGGCTCACTCCTGAGGAGACCGACGCGTATGCGAAAGAAGTTGTTGCGGCTGATTTTGAAGAAGCGGGTGACGAGGATGTCATTCGCAAGCTTCTCGGCGATCTGACCTCGGCTAATGTCGAGATGGATGATGCCGCTATCCGGACGGCTCTCGCCGACAAAATGGTAGAGGCCCGGCGTCAATTTATCGAAGAGGCCAGCTAAATCAGATGCCGATGGCGAGTACAGATATTGAGGCGATGATATTGGCTGCCTTTCCAGACGCATCGGTCGAGATCACCGATCTGGCTGGCGATGGTGATCATTATGCCGCGAAGGTCACATCCGCTGCGTTCGCGGATATGAACCGGGTGAAACAGCATCAGGCGGTCTACGCTGCGCTGAAGGGAAAAATGGGTGGTGAATTGCACGCGCTGCAGCTCACCACAGCGGTTCCCGACTAGGAGAATATTTATGACCGACGTAAACGCAAAAATCAAAACCGTGGTGAACAGCAACGACGTTGTGCTGTTCATGAAGGGCACGCCGCTTTTTCCGCAATGCGGATTTTCCAGCCGTGCGGTTGCCATTCTCGAGCATCTCGGGGTCGGTTTCGACTCATTCGATGTGCTCCAGGACATGGAAGTCCGTCAGGCTATCAAGGATTATTCCGACTGGCCGACGATCCCGCAGCTATATGTCAAAGGCGAATTTGTCGGTGGCAGCGATATCATGATGGAAATGTATGAAGCGGGCGAGCTTGGCGAATTGATGGCCGAGAAAAAGGTCGCCCCCGCGGAGGCCTGAGGCTTTCCCTGACAGGATAACAGGGCAGAAATAAAAAACGGCTCGGTCTAGGAGGACCGGGCCGTTTTTATTTGGGGTAAGCTTGGGTAAGCTTTGTCGAATTTCCAATGAGTGGGGACAACGAAGACCAGTAAGTTGAGCCGCTCATTTGGACCTCCTGGAAGGAGGATTTGGGTGTGAAGTTTTAAAGACACAATACACGTTGCATCGCTCGTGCCACTTTTACGAAAGTCATATATCTCAATGCTTTGGATAGTTTAACTGTTGTTAACGTGTGTAAAATTGTAAGATATTTCGACAATGTGCCGCTTTCCGGCACGGGCCGGCTTTTCGACAAACGACGGCTGACCGTCTACCAACGACATCGATAGCCTGATTGATTGTTTACATCCGTAGTCAATGAAACTACAGATGTAGTCACTGACGATTCTCAAGGGAGGGACCGATACCGTGACCGAGCGCATTAGCGATGCCGAACATGCCGTCATGGAAGTCCTTTGGAAACGCGCACCCATGACCGCGACGGAAGTAGCGGAACAGGTTGTCCGGGAGAAGGACTGGTCGCTTCAGACAGTCAAAACCCTGTTGTCCCGGCTCGCTGCAAAAGCAGTGGTCGGCACCGAGCGCGACGGTCGTCGTTTTCTTTATTCTCCGCTGGTGGAACGGGATGATTATCTCACCGGCGTATCACGAAATTTTGTGGATCGGCTTTTCGGGGGAAAAGTCATGCCGTTGGTTGCGCATCTGGCCGAGGCCGATGAGCTGAGCGCTGATGACATTCGCGAAATCGAGGAGCTTTTGAGGGAGTTGAAAAAATGAGCGGCGAATTGAACCAATGGATTTGGGACACCATGTTCTCGATGACCTTGCTGATGGTGCTGGTATTGATAATCCGCAAACCGGTCAGCCATTTTTTCGGCGCGCGCATCGCCTATGTGCTGTGGATCTTGCCGCTGGCCCGCCTGTTCATGCCGACGCTCACGCTTGAGGCACCCGCCGTCACAGAACCCGTCGCCAGCTTTGCGCCAATGGCGCTCGGTTCGGAGATGGTTGCTACCGTGCCGGCACAATCCACCGCGTTCAGCGCGCTGGCGTCGCTCGACTGGATGATGATCGCGATCATCCTCTGGCTTGGTGGAGCGGGTCTGCTGTTCATCAGTAAACTGGCCTCCTATCTGCAATTCCGGGAAGATATTGTTTCTGATGGCCGCTTGATCGGTCGCCACGAGAATATCAAGATCCTGGAAACGGCGGCCATTAGCGGTCCGCTTGCCTTCGGTCTGTTTGAAAAATATATCGCCGTTCCGACCAATTTCTTTCGCGACTATGCGCCGCGTGAACGGGAACTGGCGCTGGAACATGAGATTGCCCATCATGAATCCGGAGATCTGGCGGCCAATTTTGTCGGGCTGACGATATTGTCGCTGCACTGGTTCAACCCGGTTGCCTGGTTTGCCTGGATCGCCTTTCGGCAGGATCAGGAAACTGCGTGCGATGCGCGGATATTGGCGCAAAGCGGACGAGAAGTGCGCGCTGTCTATGGCCGCACCATTGCAAAATCGGCCTCCGGCCACCGTCTTGGTCTTGCCAGTCCGCTGAACCAGAAAGACAAGATCAAGGGGCGTCTCAAGATGCTCGGTAGATCGGAAAAATCTTCGCTTCGCCGCCGTCTGGGCGCTGGACTGGTCGCTGTCGGTACGGTCATTACCTTGCCGCTTACCGCGACGATCACCTATGCCGAGGCGGTTGATCCGCAGGACCTGTCGGCACCGCTCGCGCCTGCGGCTCCCGCTGCGCCAGTCGCGCCGGTACCAACAGTCGCGTCGGTAGCGCCCGCTGCACCTGTGGCTCCGGTAGCGCCAGTGGCCCCGACCGCTCCCGCCGCGGATAGCGACGTGATCAATATCACGATGCTCAACGGCCGCAAAAACGCCGATCTGTCAAAAGACTATGTCCACAAGGTCAAGCATAATGGCCGGACCGTCATTTTGCGCACGAATAAAAAGCTGAGCGACAAGGAAGTCCGCAAGATGGTCGCTGAAGCCGAGCAATCCCGGCTCGAGGCAGACAAGTCACTGCATGAGGCAGAGATATCGCGGGCCAAAGCAAAGGAATCGCGGCTTCAGGCACAGGAATGGCGGCTCAAAGCGGAAAAAGCGCGGCGTGAAGCCGAAATCCAGCGGGAATTGGCTGCCGCCAGCAAGGAAATGAAGCAGGAGCTTCGGGAAGCCCAGCAAGAGATGCGCGAAGCGTTGGACGAAGCAGCGGCTGCGCGCAGCGAGGCGTTGAAACAGGCTCGCCAGGCCCAGCACCAGGCAAGGGAATCGGAGCGCAAGGCGCTGGAAGATGTGACACCGACAGCGCGTCTGTCATCTATCTTCTATACCAGGAACAATTCGCGCTCTTCTGCCACCAGCGGCAAGGTCAACGGCCCCGATTGCATTGCGATGAACAAGCAGATCGCGATGGGCGGAGAGAATAGTCTGGCGACGCAGGCCTGGGCCGTGGTCGCCGGCTGTGGCGGATTTGAAGTCAAGATCGACAAGGCGGCGATGCTTGATGCGGCCCTCCACGGACTGAAAAAAGAGCGGGCCGAGGTCGAAAAATGCAAGGATAGCAAGGTTGATCGCGCCAGGAAAATCAAGGAAATCGATCGCAGTATTGCAAAAGTGAAGGCTCAGCTTTCCATGACATAAGCCGGGGAAACCGTTCCAAACGGGGCACAAGGGCGGTTCGTTTTGCGGGCCGCCCTTTTTCGTGGTTGTTTTATGGGCGGGATATGCCACATCAGTGCCATGGACTTTGACCCCTCGAAATATCCCACCGGCTTGTGCGAGCAGATGGAACCTCTGGTAGCCCGGGTGCTGGCCGGCAATCCCAGTCCCTATACTTACACAGGGACGCAAACCTATATCGTCGGCAACAAGACCGATCGGGCGGTGATTGATCCCGGCCCGGCGATAGACGAGCATATCGATGCGATAATCGCAGCGGTCGGCGATGCCAGAATTACTGCGATCATGTGCACCCACACCCACCGTGACCATAGCCCTGCGGCTGCTCCGCTCTCAGCGCGCACCGGCGCGCCGCTCATCGGCTGCGCGCCGCTGGTGCTGGCCGACGACGGACCGCGCGCCGACGAGAGTTTTGACAAGGAATATAAGCCGGACCAAGTGCTCGGCGATGGCGAGACGGTGTCCGGTGACGGCTGGACGATCGAGGCGGTGGCGACCCCCGGCCATACATCCAATCATCTCTGCCTCGCAGTGCCGGAATCCGGCGCGATGTTTACCGGCGACCATGTAATGGCCTGGTCAACAAGTGTCATTGTCCCGCCCGACGGAGATATGGCGGATTATATGGCGAGCCTGCAAAAGCTTTATGAGCGCGAGGACAAGGTCTATTATCCCGCCCATGGCAAGAAGATCACCAATACCCGCCAGCTGGTGCGCGGGATGATGGGCCATCGCAAGCAGCGCGAGCGGCAGATACTGAAGCTGCTCGAGGAAGGCCCCGCCGCGATCGTCGATATGGTGCCGCGCATGTACCAGGGGCTGGATCCGAGACTGAAAGGCGCAGCTGGCCAGTCGGTGCGCGCGCATCTGATCGATCTTCAAAACAAGGGGCGGGTGGCGCAAACGGGTGACGTCTGGGCCATGGCCGGATGAACGTAGAGAAGTCACGCCGCCTTTGGCTTCCGGTTGCTGTCACCGGCGTGATATTCATCATCCTCGGTGTCCTGGCATGGATGCTTTTCTCCCGCGTCGAAAACAGCATCAGCCCCGATCCTGTATCGATTGCCAATGCCAGCCTGACCAATATGCAGGAACAGAACCGGCTGACGGTCTTTTCTGCCAGTTATAATGCCACGGTGACAACCACGCTGACCAAGCTGGGTCTGTCGGCGCGCAAGACTTTGATCATGCCCGGCACGGTGCGCTATGAACTGGACCTGTCAAAGCTTGGCGCGGATGACGTCCGCTGGGACGCGCGCGATGACACGCTCTATGTCGAGATTCCGGCGATCGAGATTGCCCGGCCCGAGGTCCATATCGAGCAAATCCAGACTTATGATGACGGCGGCATATTGATGGCGCTGACCGATGCCGAAAATGTGCTCGATCAAGCTAATCGGAAAAAAGGCGTCGCGGAACTGGCGAAGCAGGCGCAAAATCCGGTACAGGTTCGTCTGGCCCGGGAAGCCGCGCGCCGCGCAGTGCGGCATAATTTCGCCGTGCCGCTGCAAGCCGCAGGCGTGGAAGCCAAGATTGACGCGTTTTTCCCGTATGAACGGAGCCGCTATAAGGAGCGGTGGGACTATTCGCGACCGATCAGGGATGTGCTGGCGGAACAGCAGGAGAAGAGGGAAGAG